>CAXMSH010000054.1:0-7577 GCA_964195875.1 Thermodesulfovibrionia bacterium | reverse complement strand
TCGTAAGGGGCGTTATTGAACTCCACCTTTGCACCTTTTCTGAACTCGCTGGTTGATATCAATTATTACTCCTTCCATTTACGACAGCCACAGACTTTTTCGCATCAGCGAATCCCGATGTATCGGGACACAAACTACATTATTATTTCTCAAGTCTATGTGAGTCAGTGGCAAAGATTATATTATTTTCAGTTGCCTTGGCAATCCTGTAAGCATCTCTGCCCCATTCCTGCCCGCAACCACCATGTCCTCTATTCTTACACCGCCAAAACCCGCAAGGTATATGCCCGGCTCTACGGTAAAGACCATTCCATCTTTTATCAGATCCTTACTCCTCCATGATATGAAAGGCTCCTCGTGTCCCGCCATTCCTATACCATGACCTGTTCCATGGCCGAAGTCTTCTCCATACCCCAGATTATCAATATAGTTTCTGGCAGCTTTATCAATAACTGATGCCTTTACGCCGGTCCTAACCGCCCTGATCGCCCTCTTCTGGGCCTCCAGGACATTGTGATATAACTGCTTTTTTTTATTAATATTTTTCCCGTTCACAAGGACCGTTCTGGTCATATCTGAATAATACCCGCAGTATTCGCCTCCCCAGTCAAAAACTATGAAATCCCCTTTTTTTATTGTCTTATTTGTGGGCATTGCGTGAGGAAGTGCTGATCTGGAACCAGAAGCTACTATAACCTCAAACGGCAATTTTTTGCAACCTTCATTCCTGAGAAATTCCCCGAGTTTCAGAGAGAGAAACTGTTCGGTTTTGCCTTCTTTAATATGGGGCTGTAATCCTGTAAATGCCCTCTCCGCTCTCCTGACAGCTTTCGTGATGTTTGATATCTCATCCGCGCTCTTTACAGCCCTAAGTGTATTAACAATGCCCGTGAGCGGTTTCAGTTTTATCCCTCTCTTCAGTAAATTGTCATAAAACTCAAAACTGATATTCCGTGCCTCAAACCCGAGCCATTTGATTGCAAATTCATCAACAATTTTCTTTATCTCTCTGCTTCTTTCCTCACGTTCGATCCTGATTCTGAATCCCTTCACCTCATCCTTTGACTGTTCCTGATAACGGAAGTCCGTTACAAACATGGCTTTATTAAGGGTAATGATAAGGAATCCTGAGGAACCGGTAAATCCGGTGATATACCTGAGATTAACAGGGTCGGTAATAAGAAAACCTTTTACCCCTGCTTTAGCAAGCTCTTTTCTAAGAGCCTTCTTTCTTTGCATTTGCAATCGAGTATGCGGCCCTCAGACCGAGGAGATAGCTTTCAGGTCCAAATCCTGAGATCTGTCCTGACGCTACCGGGGCGATAAGGGATTTATGTCTAAATTCTTCTCGCTGGTGGATGTTAGAAAGGTGTACCTCGACAGTGGGAGTACTTATTGCGGTCAAGGCATCACGAATCGCGATACTTGTATGGGTATAGGCGGCAGGATTAATAACGATAGCGTCATAGTCTTTGGAATTCTGAACCATGTCGACTATCTCTCCTTCGTGATTAGACTGTTTGATCAACAGTTCAATGCCGAGTTCCTGTGCAAGAACCTTCAGAGAGCTATTGATATCATCGATAGTCTTTGCGCCATAGATATCAGTCTCCCTTGAACCCAACAGGTTCAGGTTTGGGCCATGAATAACCAGAATTTTCATAATTGTCTTTCATAAGGAGGGCGTCATCGACTATAGGGACACCCTCTCAAATTTACTAAATAGTACTAAATAGCAGCAAAATAGTCAAAGGTGTACATAAGGAGTGTCAAGCCAAAATTAAAATGTCCGGTTTTTACCAAAATAGAAATGTCCGGTTTTATGTTTGAATAACTGTTAGGGACAGTACACTAGAACCTCCCCTCCCCTTACTTTATTTGATGGACTAAGTATATTAGATTAATTTAAAATCACACATAGACGACTAATGAGGGTTGCATGGAGGAACGCATGAAAAGACCGCTTTATATATTATTTATTATTATGCTGGCATTGTCCCTTTCAGGGTGCGGCGGCTCATCGAATATTTTTATCGCCGAGATCCTGAGTGATCAGCTTGTTGATGGGGATATAGCCTTCGACCCTGTTATGAATTCCTACACCATATCTGACGGCCCGGATACTCTATTCTTCGGGATAGATGATGCTGACTTTAATGTACCGGAATTCCGCGCTTTCCTTGATTTTCCGCTTGACGGGTCCTCGGGTGGAGATGTTCTTCCCTTAGACGCCGAGATCGTATCTGCGACACTTGAGGTGTTTGTAGATGAGGTGAGCTTTGCTGGAACGATTCCCACACTTCTGGATCTTGTCACTTATTCCATTGCCGGTTTGACTCCAGCGGATTTTGATTCTTCTCCATTACGGTTTCCGGATGGCACCGATGCGTCGCTGGAATTTAATTTCTTTTCCTTTGACGAGGGCAATTTTGTGCTCATTGATGTCACCTCTCTTGTGCGAGAGACACAACGGCGCGGGTTATCAGACTTCCAGGTGCGTTTTATTCTTGATTTTGTTACTGACACAGGGCTTGTCGGTTTACAGGACAGGCCAAACGTCACTGTAACGGCCCCGCAACTGACAGTGGAATTTCGCTGATCCAGAGTGTTCCGTACATGCGCAACAACTTCGTTTAATAAAACTCTTCTTTACTTAAAAAAGGAGCTAACCATAAATGGCTAACTCCTTGATTTTACGTGGTAGGCACGGGCGGTTTCGAACCGCCGACTTCTACCGTGTCAAGGTAGCGCTCTCCCCCTGAGCTACGCGCCTGAATGATTAAACTAAATCCTAAGTGAAAAAAATATATTTACATTTCTGGATTCCCGCTTACTGACTGCGGGAATGACATACAAAAGAACTTATCTATGTAACCTGTTTCTTCTCTATTGGAGAATGCCCCATGTTTACAACCTTCATTTCCGGTAGCTTCTTAACAGCCTTTAGCTCATCCTTGAGTTGACTGATCTGAACTTCAACCTTGGCTCCCCTGGATATGGAGATTGTCTCTCTATAAAGAAACTCACCCTTTCCGCGGGCACCTGAGCCCACCTCGATCTCATTGCCTTCAAATTTACCATTAAATTCACCGTTGATATTAATCTTCCCTTGGGCCACTGCCTTTCCACCGTTGAATTTGCCAGTAACCTTTATATCACCGCCAGCTTCGATATCGCCATCGATTAATTCACCCTCTATTGTTACGCTGCCCTCCCTGGTCCTGATGTTACCTTTACATATTCCCTGAATAACAATATTAGAATTCTGATCAGAATTTATATTACCCTCAACTTCACCGCTTAATTCCAGATCACAGGAGACATTAATATCACCGGTCAGTTTGCTTCCTTTCATGATGGTATTTGATTTTTGACTGATGATCTTTCTGGATTCAATAACACCGGTCTTTACGTCTTCGACTATTGTCTCTCTTTTCTTAAACATGGTTACCCCCTGCTAAGATAATAAGTTAATATTCTGATGCTATTAAGTTTATTGATCATCCCTGTTGCACGGCCATAGGGAATCTCATGCAATGACTTTTGTTATTTCATTCACTCGTTAGACCCCATGGCGGAAACCACGGGTTTACACTCGCTTTCCATCTAATTTACTCCTGTTATAATAGAAATTGCAAATAAAAAATGTGACTAAATAGACAGGATATACAGGATATTTTTTAAAAATTAAGAAAAATAATTCTATATCTTGTTAATCCCGTTAATCCTGTCAGAAAAAGAAAAATCTTCTATATCTTGTTAATCCTGTCTAATAGGTCTTTATATTGCGAAAATTAGTGTTAATTCGTGGCTAATAAATCCTGTCTATTCAATTCAATATATTATATTCAAAGCGTCATGGACAACATCAATCTTTACGGGTAATGTACCGAAGTAATCACCGTCAACCTGAATATGCACAGTCCCAACGGAGGAAATTTCAAGATGAGAGCACTTCTCATAATATACATCTTTGTACATAAGATGTCTCTCTGTTATGACACCGAAAACATATTTCAGCATATCCTTCCGTCTCTTCCCCATGAAGAGGCAGAGGTCCAGAGACGGTTCGGTAATACTTGCCTTTGAGGTAACATGGAATCTCCCGGCATAAAAATGTGTATTTCCAATAACCGCGTTAGTGCCTGATATATTTGTCCTTTCTGTTTTTATATTTATAATTGATGGATTGTACCTTAATAAATTCATAATCCCTGATAAAATGTATGCGCCCTTCCCGGACAATCTCTTAATAGATCTGTTAACTCCTAAAACCGTCTCTCCGTCAAAACCTATACCTGCCATAAGAGAGAAGTACCTGCCATTAATCCTGCCAAGTGAAATTTTCCTTGCAACACCTGTAAGGGCAAGATGTACAGCATCTTCAATCCTTTCGGGTATTGAGAGCTCATTTGCAAGGACGTTAGCGGTGCCCAGTGGTATAATGGCAAGGGAGGGTTTATTTGAAGCTTCAGTATTGTCAGAGAGGAGAAGGCCGTTTATAACCTCATTGATGGTCCCGTCACCGCCGGCCACGATAATCGTATCTCTTCCTGCAAGTTCTCTTGCAAAAGATTCGGCATCTCCCCTGTTTCGGGTAACGAGGGTCTTTAGTGCCACTTCTTTCATGAGGAGTTCTTCGAGCCTGTCTATAGACCTGAACGCTCTGCCGCCGGCAACAGGGTTAACGACGAGACCTGCTTCCAATTATCTCCTTTAAGGTCATAACACCCCTGCAAGGTTTAATTTTGTTGATAAGTATAGGCGTTCTCTGAAGATACTTTATCAAATCCTTTACCTCGCCCCCCGTAATAAAGAAGGCCCTGCCGCCGTAAGGCGCACCCCTCTTTTTTATGCGGGGTAGTCTGACATAGCCGTGAGTGCGGGTGGCAACATATCCTGTTGTATATGCTGGATCATCTGATATGCATAGCTCTCCGAGAACCATAGGGCTGTAATGCACCTTGCTGGCCAATATAAACGCCTCCCTGACAACATTATTGTTCAGATCAAGACTGCCAAGTTTTCTTGAAAGCGATGAAGATGCTTCTTTTGTTATACCCATCCTTGTTACCCTGACTCCCCTTAAAAGGTCAGGCTCAAGCCGTACCCCTTCAATCTCCAGAAGCATGGCCCCCCTCATTGTTATGCCGGCTGTAATGGAGCGGAATGCCTCATCAATGGCCCTCTCCATAATCCCAACAGAAGAGAGTATCCGGAAAGCTGCTTTTTTAGCCATCTCGGCATTCCTTGTATTGAGTGTACACAGAGAAAGGGAAGGTATTTCTACAGGGTCCTCCTTCAGTTCCTCTACTATAAGCCTTACTTCCTCTGCACTTCCCTTTTCATGCAGGAACGTCCTCTGTGTATATTTCTTGACAATACTTACAACTTCATCTTTCAGGTATATACCTTCAGCACCTGAAATATGGGCGCCGTCTCTTGAGGCTTTCATCCTTATACTGTAGTACCTATGCTTTGACATTAAAATTCCATCTCCATATCCCTTATCATCTGCAGGTCCTTCAGCAGGTCTCTCCCGGGTGTAGTAAGATAATTACCGACAAGCAGACCGTCAGCACCAGCCATAAAGATCATGGTGTTCAGGTCTCTCAGCGTAATCTCTCTTCCTCCGCATACCCTTATCTCTGAAAGTGGAAGTATAAGCCTGTAAATAGCGATTATCTTTAGAGCCTCGATGGGATTGAGGAGATCCCTTGTCTCAAGAGGTGTCCCGTTTACAGGTGTGAGGAAATTAACAGGCACGGAGTCAACTCCGATATCCTTTAGCGCAAAGGCCATATCAATCCGGTCTTCCCATGATTCTCCAAGACCAAAGATTCCACCGCTGCATATGGAAAGTCCGGCGGCCTTAGCACCAGAAATGGTCCGGATTTTTTCTCTGTATGTGTGAGTTGTGCATATCTCACTGAAATAGGCTTCTGATGTTTCGAGGTTATGGTGGTATCTGCTCAATCCCGCGTACTTAAGCCTTTTCAGACTCAGATCGTCCAGCAATCCGAGGGTTGCACATGGAAGAAGCCCAAGCATTCTAATGCCTGATATGATTTCACATATCTCATCAAGTTCCTTATCAGATACTTTTTTACCGCTGGTTACAATACAAAAATGCCTTACCATGTTATCCCTTGCAGAGGCGGCCGCGTTAAGGATCTCATCTTTCTTTAACAAGGGATAGGTGTCAGTATCTGTACTGTTAGATAGAGATTGCGCGCAGAACGAGCAGTCCTCAGGACATGAGCCTGACTTTGCATTTACAATAGAGCAGAGGTTTATCTTTTTGCCCCTAAATTTTGCCCTGGTACTGTTTGCCAGGTGAAGCAGATCATATACGCTGTCCCCTTGAAGTGTCGAGAGAAAGAGCGCCTGATCTCTTTCGATTCCTGATTCACTGCATTCAGACATTTTCTCTCTATTTAACATGTTAATATCTTAAATCTAATAGGCATATCGCTTCTCTAGTAACCGAATAAAATGTCAAAACTGTCAAATTCACCGGTATAATCATACCATTTTTCATCCACACCGGTTACGCCGGCACCGGGAGGACCCTTATAGCACCAGCTTACCGCTTTCTTCAATTGCTCTTTCGTGCCCTCAAAAACAGCCTCAACAGACCCGTCAGCCGAGTTTTTTACCCACCCCTTAAGGCTGAGTTCCTGGGCTTTGTCCCTAGTGCAGGCCCTGAAGCATACCCCCTGAACACGTCCCTTAATAACCAGATGAACTCTTTCACTCTTCATTATATATATTATAATACTTCCCTGAATAAAAATTAATCAGTCTCAAAGATAACATGGCAAATATATATGGTTAATATACTGCTTCACAATATAACTTCAGAAAACATTTATTTCTATCATTATAATAATATAGTACAAGTAATTGTTAAAGTATAACTTTAGATAATACAGCATTACATATATCGGGTTAATTAAATTTATAAAGGGTTCAAGGGGTCGAGGATTCGAGGATTCAAGTGAAATGATTAACGCGGTTATTCAAAATGTAAAATGTCATTCCCCGAAAGATCGGGACAGGCCGGCCCCGGTCACCTCATCCAGAGGCAGACAAGTCTGGCGTTGCCTAAGGCAGGTAAACTTGTCCAGCCTGCCCCGCCTCTTCGGTGATTCTTTGGGGGAATCGTTCCCTTTTCTTAAAAAAAGATTCCGGACCCTCCAAAAAAAACGGCGGGCAGGCAGGCCGGAATGACAGAATTAAGGAAAGTAGTAGAATGCTCAAATTGGTTCTAAACAACTTTTTCTTGTGCTAAAATTAATCGGAATACAATATGGACAATCAACTTATTGAGACAATAGTTAGCGATGACGACAATATCCGTAACCGCTCAATAAACTATCTGCTTAAGGGCATCAAAACAGATGAACTTCTGAAACTGTCTGAAGAGCTTGAGGAGTTCAGAAAAGCCTCTGGCAACCTGTATCACAAGGTCAGGGCATCATTATTTCTTTTTGTGATTTACAGGTTCTATCTGCAGGAGAATCCTGAAGTACCCCTTTATGGGAAGATCCCATTCAATGGAGTAAGAAGAGCAT
>CAXMSH010000053.1:0-7596 GCA_964195875.1 Thermodesulfovibrionia bacterium | reverse complement strand
GTTCTTTGGGTCATGGCATTCGTAACAGAGTTCTGACGGGTCCTGAACCAGTAGCTTGTCAAAATCGCTCTGGTGGGGGTTGTGGCAGGAAGTGCAATCACCCTCTTCGACGGGGGAGTGGACGTGTTGCCAGGTCGCCTTGTCTTCGTGGCACCCGTAGCAGAGGGCCACTCCCTCTGCAACCAGCTTAAAAGCGTGTACCGCTTCATTTGCCATCTCGTGACATTCTGTGCAGGAAAAGCCGTCCGGGGCCGCCTCATGGACGTATCTCTTCTTAGTCATATCGGCGTGGCAGGAGGCGCTGACGCAGGACTCCCCTGATGGGATGGGGAAACCGCCCTTCTCTGCATATACGTCCGACGAGTAAAATATGACAGCGGGCAAAAGGGAAAACAGTATGAAGCAAGACCCTTTAAAAAGCGCTTTCACGAATTAGCGCCTCCGGATATTTTACGGTCGTTTGTATATACACACAATAGAAAGTAAAGAGGCCTAAGCCCCTTTATGTAAACACCGCCTCTTTTCACGAAGTAATTATAAACTAAATTACGCGATTCTTACCACTCTTTTCCTTAATCTGTCATTCCGACCATAGTCGCCTTCGGCACCGCCAGAGGCGGGTAAACTTGTCCGGAATAGTTCCCCTGTCTTTAAGAAGGTAAATGCATTATTTGGGCTAAATAATATCTGCCTCGCAGATGGTCTTTAACTTTTCAAGCACAGTATCAGCCTCTTTCGCGTTCATCTTCTCAACAACGCTGCTGCTCGATAAAACACTGAGAACCTTTCCCGGAATATCATACTTGATCTCAAACCTGATAGTCGTTGCACCGGCGTCCTCCTCAAAGTAAAAGGCCTCTCTTATCGGGAAAGACCCTTCCATCTCCATGGAAAATCTCCTGTTCTGTTCGAATTCAACTATACTGCCTTTACCGTTAAAGTTCATACCGAGCATCCTGTACGTCCATTCGAATGTAGCACCGGCCTTTGGAGTCTTATCAGATACATTTCTGACATCCACAAGGCTTGTGACATAAGTGGTCCAGTTCTCAGGGCTTGTCACATAATCAAATACCTTGGATAAAGGGGCCTTGATCTTTATTGATTTTGAAATGTGTGCCATTATCCCTCCTATGGTTTATATACTACAGATAAGATATCAGAAAAATGGATGATAGTCTATTGAAAAATTAAGAGTACCGCCCTGATTTAATGGATATGAGTTTCCTCTCCGCCGGCACCCAGCCATTTATTATGGATACGCACAATATCATCCTTCAGTAATATAAGGTTATCGCCCTCTAACCTTGATATGACAGGTATGGGGTTACAGCCTCCGGGCTCTCCCAGTGACTGAAGCGCGATCGGGGTGCTGCAGTATTTACAGATAAGATATTCACCCCTCTGCAGATACCCGGTAGGCGGACATATTTCACAGGCATCCAGCATCGCAACGACCTCGCCGTCCGGTCTCATCATAACGATGAGTCTGTATATCTCGCCCCTTTGGCGGAAGGAAAACTTCCTTATCCTGCCGTCGGAGATGTCGCCGTATTTATCTGTAAGAGGTATCGTTACCGTTTCCCCCTCTGCCGATAGAGGAAATGGTTCAGGGTCATATCTTGGATTCACGGCAAGATTGGCAGCATGCATCAGGACAATTATTACAAGCAGCGCCATTAAAAGCGGTGTACCCTTTCTTATAAGTTCATCTATATAAACTGATATCCGTTTCCTCTTTTCAGCCTTTATCCCGATACTATCTGTAGAGGGTTCAGGCGTGAAGAGCAGTTTGATAAAGAGAAAGACCGGCGGCATTAATAGTAAAAGCGCGGTAAATGCCATAGCAACCCTCTCTGATGAGAGGTAGCTGAATATATTATTAAGGGCTGATGGTACCGACCCTTCATCAATACCGGGGACCAGCTCCCTGATAAAGGCAAAAAAAGATGAAAGAAGTTTGTGGGAACCACGCTGAAGTGCTGTTATGAAAGATGAATCATCAAACTCATTAAGTCCGCCGAAGAGAAAGCAGATTACCGCGATAATGACCATTATGCCATCGGCTCGAAAGAATCTTCTCAAGGCCAGCCAGGGCAGGCATCTTAGACCCAGGCTGAATATAAACGCGCCTGCAAGCAGGCCGGTAAAAGAATAGATATACGTAAAACCTCCCTTCAGATATGCCTCTTCCATTATCACAGACGCAAGCTGTGCTGAGGGGAAAAAAAGCGCAAGAACAACGCAGATAACAGGAAATATAAAAGTCTCCCTTCCGGAGACAAGGGAAAGAAGCAGGATCATCAGAAAGGAATAATACATAAAATCTATGAATGTCTTTTCAAGAGGCCCTGAAATAGGGTAGCTGATTGATGTGGTGAAGACGCCGGCAGTAATAACCAGCAATGCTGAAGTTATCAGCGCCTTTTTATGCTCCTTATAAACTCCTGTCAGCAGGAGCAATATGAGAGAAAATTCCAGGGTTTCCCTGAGGGTGATAAAGAGTGAGGTCATTAATATTAAGGTGCGTCTTCTATGATCTTTTTTACTTCTTCAGGCATCTCACCGAGACTCCCCATCTTCTTCTTTATAAAGGAGTTGCTCATCATCAATTTTATCGAAGTTAACATATATTTCTTCTTGAACTCATCCTTTTCTTCAATCTTCATTTCAGCGTACTTGTGCATATAAAAAGCCCTGTAGCAGTCCATCATCGCCCTGTCGAGTTCCTCAAGGGTCATGGCCTTCGGCTTTACTATGGGGTCGATGAGGTTATATTTTCTGTAATCCGTTACAACAATATAATCCTTAAGGTCATCATATATATCCGAATACGGCCATGGTGCTATGGCAAGGAAGTGCGCGAAGTCAGGGTTAAACTCAATGGCCAGTTCAAGTGTCCTTGCTATGCTCTCCTCTGTCTCATCCGGATATCCGAGGATCATGGATGTCTCTGTTACTATGCCCTTTTCCCTGAGGAGCGAGAGGGCCTTCTTTGATTCATCAACGCTAAGGTCTTTCTTTATATAGTCGAGGCTCGCCTGTTCTGTCGCCTCTGTACCGACATATATGTGGATTATGCCGGCCTTCTTGTATTTATCCAGTATATCCTCATCACGTACTATATCCTCAGCCCTCGTCTCCATGAGGATCTTCATATCCATATCCTTCTCTATAAGCAGGTCAAGTATCTTCTCCCACCGCTCCCTGTCAGGCGACGGATAATCATCCGTAAAGAGGACAACATTAACACCGAACCTGCTGTTCAGCAGTTCTATCTCCTCAACAACATCCTGGGGAGAGCGTCCTCGCCAGGTCTTTTTCCAGTACTTCTGCTGTGAGCAGAAGGTGCACTCCTGCTCACAGCCTCTGGAGGTGCATACAGAAGCGAGCCGTGAGCCGGGGAGGATATAGTATGTGTAGTCATCCCAGTCCAGAAGGTCCCATCCCATAGTCTGGGCATCAAAGCTGTGCAGGAAAGGCCTGTCTTGTGTGACGATAACCTTGTCGTGCTCTTTATACACGATCCCTTTTATTCCGGAGACAGATTCATTGTTTGAGACAGCATCCAGAAGTTCAGGCAGGGTCAGCTCACCCTCTCCTCTCACAATGTAGTCGATGCTGTCAGTGATGGAGAACATCTCCTCATACATGAACGTGGGATGCACCCCTCCGATGATCGTGACAATATCAGGATTGATCGACTTGGCCAGTTCCAGCACCTTTATCGCGTCAGGAGATGAGGCGGTAAATGCAGAAGTGCCGACAAAATCCGGCCTTGACTCATCTATTTTATTCCTGATCTCTTCATATCCGACATTCTTGGTCATGGCATCATATATCTCTGTCTCATAGCCTGCATCCATCGCGGCCCCTGCAACATACACAAGAGAGAGCGGCACCCAGGCTCCTGCGACCTCTACGACACCCGCGTGATACGGTGGAGTTATAAGTAGTATCTTCTTTTTTCTCATGCTATTTTTCATTTATTACTTCCTCTCCCTGAGGGGGTCTTTTTTCATATCTTCTCATTCCCAGCCTTAAAAATTACTCCCTTAAGTACCTCAACCAACTCATCTTCTGAAAAGCCCTTTGGTATCCTCTTTTGAACAATGCCTTCCTTATCAATCAAAATAAGACCCGCGCCATAAGCTATCCCGTACCTGCTGGATATCATATTACGATCATCATAGCCGACAGACGAATCAATATCATGTTTTGTCATAAAATTCATGATCTTATCTTTCCCGTCCTGAAAACCCATCCATATGACCTTAAAGCCTTCTTCTACAAACTTCTCTTCAACCCTCTTCACGAGAGGGATCTCCTCATCACACCTCTTTCACCAGCTTGCAAAAAAATATATCAGTACATGTTTCCCCTGCAGTTCGGCAAGGTGGATCTCTTCGCCTGTAAATACATCCTCAACAGTAAAGTCAAAGGCAGTGAACGGGACAGGCGGCCCTCCTGAACAGGATAACGTAACAAAACATAGAGCTAATAAAAGAAACAGTGCATATAACTTACGCGGTAAACATGCCACTCATCTCCCCCTGCTTCTGGTCCTATACAGCCCTACTATCCATCCAAATAAAAGGCCAAGGAACGCACCCGACACCTCATGCACATATGCCATGGGAGTAGAAAGCTGCATCTCTCCAAAATAGAGTATGGAGAACAACATTCCTCCAACAAGTCCAAGGACTACACCTATAATAATACTTTTTACCATGTGCCCTCCTGTTTCATACCTTTAATAACGACTTTTCGCCAAGTCTCACATAGAAGACCCCGAAGGCGCCTATAACAAAAACAACAGCCCCTATTATCTCCCAGAAGACCCCCGGATCGTAAATAAGGCCTATAATTGCCTTCATCTTCTTCTGCTGGGCAGATTTCGCATAAAATCCGACACCTTTGTAAAAAGCAGGCTTGCCGAGCTCTATCACACGCAGATCATTATTTATTTCAAGGTAAACACGCCATCTTGTTGAGTTCTCACCGGGGTTCTTGAAGAACTCCATATTATTTATCTTAAGGTCAAACCCCTTCATTTCAATCGTATCATTCATTTTCATGGGGAGATCCTGCTTGTATCCCGACAGAGCGCTTATGCCGTGTCCAAGCAACACCAGGATGATCGCTATATGCAGGACCTGCGGAGAGAGTACCTTTATCAACCCTTTCCATGTCGTTCTTTTAATAATGGCATCAAGGGAGCAGATAAGCGTAATAATCGAGAGCAGCAGCATCAGGCCGATCAGAAGGTATATCCAGTAGAGTTTGATAAAATACTCATTATTCAGTGACAGCCATTTCATAAGGGGGCTGTCATTTATCCCTGAAAATACGGCAAGGTTACTCGGAATATACAGGGAACCTGCGAGAAACACCCCAACACTTAAACCGGTGACCCATAGATAAGTCTTTATGGATAGAAAAAATTTCAGCATGATCTAAAACTGCGACCACGGGCTGCCGAGTATCGGCATGACCCCGAGATATGAAAATATTATTATTGGAAAACCGGCCAGTCCAATCACCACGGAAGGCGTCCCGCTAAGGGACCTGAGCATCCTGCTGTGTAGATAGAAACTATAATAAAACCATACTATTGTTATCCAGAGTTCCTTTGCAGTCCATAGCCAGTAGGAACCGTAAACAAGAAAGAACCAGAGACTGCCGCCTATCAAAGAAAAAGAGAATAATAGCCAGCCAAAAAGCGCTAACCTGTACTGTATCATCTCATATAGAAGAGATCTGTCCCTGAGATACAGGATACCGGCAACAGAGCTGATAGTGAGTAAAGAATATCCAAGAATAAGAAATATTATGTGCGCGAAGAACCATTTTGAATTCATAATGGGGTCAATAGAGTCCATCCTGACCTGAAAGGCCGCAAAAAAAGAGAGGATAACCACAAACAGAGGGAGGGTGTTTAAAATCATATTCAGGGGAACCTTTTTATACAGATAAAAGAAACTGAATGCGACTGCCAATGCCATGGCAAGAAGTATGTCGTGTCTTTCAGTAACAGGCAGCCAGCCAAGATGCAGGTACCTGTAGAGCACATACCCGGTATGAATCAGGAGTCCGATGAGAAAAAAAACAACTCCCTTCTTCTCCCCGATCATTGAAAGACCGTACAGGGCGATAAAGGTCAGTATCACGAACAGGTTTATCATGAAGCATTAATTTCCTTTATTTCTTTAACCTTTCTTCTTATCTTCAACCAGATATGCGCGCCGGTTACAACAAAGATGAAGGCAAGTATATGCTTGATAATTAAAGCCGGTATCTGACTTTTACCCGCAAAGTGTGTCCACTCAAACTCTGTGTAAAAGATCGTCCTTGGAATTCCGCCTAAGATGATCCATGCAAGTGAGAACCTGACAAGAAATGTTAAACTGCCATACAGCCTTATGAAATAATCCCTGACCTCCGGTTTATCGCTGTCACCGAACTTCTTATAGATGACCCACATCGCAATAGCGCTTGCAAGAAGAAGCGCTGTTGCAACATCGTGAAAGTAGTTGTTCATCATCAGTATGACGCCGCTTGTTTCGCTCATAACACCCTCAAAATATTTTTTTATTATACAATACTTATAACGCTAAATGCTTTTCGCCACAGTTTGTGATGCGCCTGTAAATTAAGTTAAAGTATAGTATGAAGCTTATACTCGTATCCCCGCCGTTTGGTGAAAAAGGTCAGATGTCAAAGGGCCTTCCAATTGCTCCGCCTGTGCTTGAGTACCTTACGGGACTAGCTTATCAGGTAAGGCCTGATGTAAAGGTGGAACTAATAGATGCCAATAAGGAGCCCTTCTATCCTGAGAAAATCGATGCAGACCTTGTTGGCTTTACAGTACTCACACCCCAGGCACCGTGGGTATACCGCATGTCTGATAAGCTCAGGTCTCTTGCGAAGAAGGTCGTTCTGGGAGGAATACACGTTACCGCGCTTCCTGATGAGGCAGGGGAACACGCTGACTCTATTGTTCTGGGTGAAGCCGAGCATATGTTAAAGCAGGTACTTGACGACGCGGAGTCTGACAGGATGAAGCCGGTTTACAAGGGGGAGTTTCCTGAACTTACCAGTCTGCCGCGTCCTGTGACAAACCTCTGGAAGACAAATTATGTCTACGGGTACTTTCAGACTTCAAGGGGGTGTCCTTTCAGCTGCACATTCTGCTCTGTCCATAAGTTCTTTGGTGGAAAAGTCAGGATGAGGCCCATAAAGGAGGTTGTCAATGAGGTTGCCGCAAGCAGGCGGAGGCTCTTCTGGGGCATTGACGACAACATATGGGGGGTAAATGTACCCAAGACCATTGAGCTTTATAAGGAGATGGCAAAAAATATCAGGGGCAAGTGGTGGTTCGGTTCAGGTGATATAAAATCCGTTCAGCATCCGCGCTCCCATGAGCTTCTGACCTATGCGCGCAAGGCGGGACTTACTGCGGTGCTTGTCGGCTGGGAGTCAAATAACCTTTCAAGCCTTGAAGAGTACAAGGCCGTCACAAAACAGGGAAGCGAGAGAAGGGATGTCATAAAGAAGATAAGGGATCACGGCATAGAGGTGATGCTCTTTATCATG
>CAXMSH010000052.1:0-7635 GCA_964195875.1 Thermodesulfovibrionia bacterium | reverse complement strand
GGCTCTTACTCGTAAGGAAGATATCGCGGCGTCTCTCCTTCAACGCCTTCCCATAGTAGGACTCGCTCCCTGAGTAAGCCCGCGCTGATTCACAGTAATTGATACCGAGGTCCAGCGCCCGGTTGATCAGGTTGTAAGCCTCTTTGTCGTTACCATACGTCCTCAGGACCCCTTCTCCGCCAAGTCCGACAATGGTCACATCAACTCCGGTCTTGCCGAGTTTTCTTTTTGGGATTGCCATAATCAAATATTAGCACAAAAAACAGAGTATGCTGGAAGAAAGACAGGGGATATTCCCGCAAATTTCATGTTTCAGCTTTCAAATCAAGAGTTTGTCAACTTGAAGTCACAAATTGTGACTTAAGCGGCGGGATGAGAAGAGCGCCTCCCTATGCCTTGACTGAACCAGGCGTGGCGATAGACTTCAGACTATTTCCCGATTGAGGCCTTCAATTTTTCCGGTTCATTACAGCCTATAAGTATCCTGTCTGTTTTAATTAAGAAGGCCCTTACCTTGCCTGCAAGTAAAAGCAGAAGGCCTCTTTTACCCTTGAGGCTGTAGCAGCAGGTCTTTTCACCTTCAAACCGTCCGCACCGGATGCCCCACCCTCCGAACTGCCGTATCGGTCTGTATTCAACAACCCTTGATTCCCGTATCTCTGAAAGCGGGATCTCCTTTTTGATCACGCCGAGATAACCGAAGTTAATGCGGAGAGTGGAGTCTGTAATTGTAATAAGCAGGCGGCCAAAGAGCAGGGGGAAGAGCACAGCAACTGCAATAGCCCATCCGGCTTCGCTTATGCCGGTCATCAACAACCACAGGCATACTATCACAATAACTGCGATAATAAATAGAAAAGTCCTGCCGAAAAACCTTATCTCTTCACGGTATCTCATAGCGCGTTTATGTTTTATTATAAAGCATCATCTTCTTTCTTGCTACGCTCCTGCACATATCTTGCTTTAACAGGCATAACGTATTATTATTAATTGATTTTGAGGGGATGGTGAGTGCAATGAAACAATTTGTTTCTGTCGAGACAATGGCCCGGAAAACCTATCTGACACTTACGTGAGTATCTCAGCGCATTTTCATAATATCGTGGTAATTCAATCTATTCCGCCAGAGGAATTTCACACGGGCACTAAGCTTCATGAGGACTTGGAGACTTTGAATACGTGGCACGCAAAGGGACTGACGTCAGTGCTTCACAATGTCATTACTAGGAGCGAACTTCTGGAATTGTTCTCGGATCTTGAAGAGAAGGCACGCCTTGAGGGTGAGTGGCCTGTCTTACATTTTGAAACTCATGGCAACCAGCAAGGCCTTGGTTTGGCATCCGGCGAATTTATGACATGGGCCGAACTGAAGATACCCCTAGCCAAACTCAATATTCAAACGCAAAACAATCTTATAGTTGTACTTGCTGCCTGTTATGGCGCATATTTGACCAGCACACTTGTTCCAACTGATAGAGCGCCTTGCTGGGGACTTATAGGACCCAATGAGGCCATGTATCCCAATGACCTACTGAAGAGTTTCTTAGCGTTCTACACTGAGTTCTTCGCTACAGGTAATGGATCAGCATCTCTTAGGCGCCTGAACGCAGCCGTGAGCACGGATAAACTTTCCTACACTTTTTCTCAATGCGAGTTCATGTTTAAAATGGTATATCACAAATACTTGCAGGAACTTTTTTCGCCGCGAGTGCTTAAAAAGCGGGCACTTGACCTTTACCTTGAGACTAAACGGAGAGGGGCTGCACCAGCCGGTGGCCCCGGTGTGATCAAAAGGCAACTACTTAAAACCCGGGAAGAATATTTTCCTCTTCATCGGGAAAAATTCTTCATGTTTGACCTCTATCCAGAAAACCGCAAACGGTTTACCGTAACTTACGAAGATGTTATTAACTTTAAGATTTAAAAACTCACAAAGTAAATATGAAAGGGGGAAAGTAGTTACGAGGCTGTTATCTATTTGATTTGCACCTTCTGGGCACTGTCCGTCGATTGGGGCTGCCTGCAGTAGGCGGATATCCAGTAATATATTAAAAGACTGGATTCCCGTTTGCACGGAAATGACAGCAAAAGTTGACTGAATATATTGAAAGGGCTTTTTCAAAATCCTGTTGCAATATAACATCCCTTATTTTCTGTCCGGCTTTGTGCTAATCTCTTCAGTTATAAAGCAATACCCTTCCCCTAGTTACCTATACTTCTTAATAAACTCTTTATACTGTATCAATTATAAATATGATCACTCACCATGCCGGTTGCCTGTAATGGGCATAAACAATTGTCGAGTCGATAAATTTAAACCCCCTCTTTTTCAGATCCATACTTATGAGCTCTGATAGTTCTGTTCTCGCGGGAAGCTCTTTCAGAGATCGAAACCCATTGTTGAGCGGCTTTCCCCTACTGTGTTTTTCTATGGCGCTATGGAGGCTAAGATGGGCGCTGTCTGGCCTATTCTGCACTGATATTTTATAATGAGTTATGGCAAACTTTATTTGCATACGGCACATTATTCATCAAGGAAGGAAGGAAAATGACTTCACATCCAACACTTGAAATTTATTCCGATTATATCTGACCCTGGTGCTATTTCATTACCGGGCGTATTGAAAAACTGACAAAGGAATATGCAATCGATCTCCGCTGGCGGGCCTTCCCCCTGCATCCTGAAACACCGGAAGAGGGGACTCTCCTTGAGGATCTATTCTCCAAATACAGCAGTGAAGACCTGAAGAATATGAGAGACCGAATAAAACAGGCGGCAGATGAAGCCGGTCTGCCTTTCGCTGACCGTCTGAAGACCTATAACAGCCGCCTTGCCCAGGAATTGGGAAAATGGGCTGAAAGCAATGATAAGGGAGATTCATTCCACCGCGCAGTCTTCAAAGCCTACTTTGCAGACTGCGTCAACATCGCAAAAATTCCCGTGCTGGTGGAGATTGCCGAATCAGTCGGGCTGCCGCGTGAAGAAGCTGAATCAGTCCTTCTTAAAAGGACTTTTCAAGCAGAGGTGGATGAGGACTGGATGGTGTCGCAAAAGAACGGTATTACCGCTGTTCCCACTTTTATTATGAATAAAGACAGGCTGGTCGGCGCTCAGCCTTACGAGGCGCTTGAGAGAATTATGGATGCGAACGGTGTGAAGAAAAGAACCGGTTTGTAGATTATACGATTGAAGACCGGAGAAGCAGCGCAGGGTCAGGTCTTGTTTCTTGCATTCTCAACCGCCTGAGCGTTTCGGCCTATAGCCCATATTTGCCAATTCTGCAATAATCGCGTCGCAGTGATCGCCCTGGATTTCAAGAGACGATTCCCTGACTGTGCCGCCGGTACCCAGCCCGGCTTTCAATCGCTTGAGAAGCGCCTCCATATCTTTAATCGGGATCAGGAGCCCCTCAATCACTGTGACAGACTTCCCGCCCCGCCGCTTCCGGTCGAGCCGGACGATCACCTTCTGATGAGAAGGCTTCAGCATCGGCTTTGCGCTATCTTCTACAGGTCTTTCCTTTCTGGAAATAGACTTACCGGTGGAGTAGACTAATTTCGTTCTTTCTTCAGACATTAAAATTATGGGCCGCCAAATGATTCTCCTGCCTTCCGCTTATGTACAATAACACATCGTGTTTTCAATCTGGAATATAGCATTCCACCCTTTCCCGTCTGCTTTATGCTCTCTCCTGATTCAGTTATAATGTGCAACATGGACTACTTCCCAACGGATGAGGTTAAATCGAAAATAGAGTAGAGTAAAATTCCCCCTGCGGGAATCCATATTTATAATTTGTTATTATGTGGGGATATGAAGTCTTCCAGAAAGGTCATTTATGCCGCGCTTATCGGTAACAGCCTGATCGCCGTTACCAAGTTCTCTGCCGCCTTGATGACAGGAAGTTCAGCGATGCTCTCCGAAGGGATACACTCCGTTGTCGACACCGGGAACCAGATCTTATTGCTCTATGGGCTGAAACGCTCTGAAAGACCTGCCGACAAAAACTTCCCTTTTGGCCACGGCAAAGAGGTCTACTTCTGGAGTTTTGTGGTTGCAATACTGATCTTTGCTGTTGGCGCCGGCATATCAATATACGAAGGGATTCACCATATTCTGAACCCCTCGCCCATTAAAAGCCCAGGGGTGAATTATATTGTCATCGCTCTGGCCATGGTCTTTGAAGGCGGCGCATGGTACTTGGCTCTCAGGGAATTCTCACGGACCAAGGGCAGGAGAGGTTACATAGAGGCGGTCCGGCGGGGTAAGGACCCGTCGATATTTGTGGTCCTTTTTGAGGATTCAGCCGCCATGCTGGGGCTCGCTACTGCATTTATCGGCATATGGCTAAGCCAGCTTACAGGGAACCCTGATTTTGACGGCTTGGCCTCTATAATCATAGGGCTCATATTGGGAGGCACAGCCATCTGGCTGGCCTACGAGACAAAAAGCCTGTTGATCGGGGAGAGCGCTGATGAAGAGGTTGTCCGGGGCGTACGGGAACTGGCAAAGTCCTTTAAAGAGATTGAATATGTAAACGAAGTCCTGACCATGCACATGGGGCCGTCTTTCATCCTTGTAAATCTGAGCGTTGATTTTAATGATGATATCTCAGCTAAAGAGGTGGAAGACGCTATCGCGTTACTGGATAAAAGAATCAAGGAAAAGTTTCCGAGAGTGAAACGGGTATTCGTTGAGGCCGAGGCCCGACGGGTCAGGAGGGATGAGACTCCCGGATAAGAACTGTAAAGGTGTCAGCCCATGTGTATTTGGAACAAGCACCAATATTCCCCTCTTTGGATGTGGTTCATTAATTAACATTCTCTTCCTGTTATCTTCAGATTCAAATCATTCCTTTAATACAAGGTTTTAAACGGTAATCAATTTGTTATTAGATGCTTTTACTGCACCACGAATATGTTTTATTCCACTTTTTATCTTCTAAGAGTAAATTTACAATTTCTTTACTCACATTTACAGCAAATTAACAAAAAACCCTGATAAGCTGATATTAGATATACAACATATGCTTTTCTCGATAAAGCCAAACCCTCCGTGAGAAGGGGGCAGAAAGCAACGGGTCTTAGAATATAGCAAGACAGCCGAGCTGCCGAAGGATGAAATTACGGTGAGTTCGGCTTTTTTTATTAAACATTCAAGATCATTTTTTAAAAGGAGATGAAAATATGAGCGATGGAAAATCTAATAAAATTGTACAGTATCTTGCCATTATAATAGTGGCGGGAGTCGCCGTACTTTTTTTCCTTATGCTTGGGCCTCCAAAGTTGCTCGCCAAGTCCGAGACGCCGGTCTTCTGCGGGGGATGCCATGTGATGGATTCAGCATATGATGCGTGGTCACATGCCGGAGCGCACAGGAGAAAAAAATGCGTTGACTGCCATCTACCCCACCAAAACATGGCAATTCACTACGTCTGGAAGTCCATCAGCGGCATAAAAGACGCGGGCTTCTTTTTTTCCGGCCTGGCTCCCGATCACATCAAGATCACAGAAGGCGGCAAAAAGATCCTTCAGGACAACTGCGTTCGCTGTCATGAAACGACGATAGGTATGATCGGTCAAGAACGGCAGTGCTGGGATTGTCATAGGAGAATCGCTCACAAGCGCACTGGCGCGATGTTAACAATATAAGAAAGGGGGGCACCGATGAGAAAGAAATATTTAAATATAATGACAATGCTTTTGGCAATGACGGTGATTTTCTTTTTCCTGCCAGCATGCCAGAAACCGAAACCAGAACAGGTCAAGCCGGTAAAAATTGCTGACGGCGAAATCGATCCCGCCATATGGGGCAAGGCATATCCAGTCGAATATGAGCTATGGAAAAAGACGGAAGAGCCTACACCAGCTGGAAAGAGCAAATATAAAAGGGGCTTTGACGCAGACAGAATAACATACGACAAACTGTCTGAATTTCCTTTCATGGCTCTGCTGTTTCACGGCTGGGGTTTTGGCGTTGAATATAACGAACCGAGAGGGCATGCCTATATGATAAAGGATCAGCTCGAGATCGATCCATCCAGGATCGGCGCTGGAGGGGTATGTCTGACATGCAAGACACCGTATGCCCCGGAATTAGAAAGAGAGATGGGGCTGGACTATTACAGCAAGTCTTGGAGTGATGTGCTCGGCATGATCCCTGCACAACATCAGGAACTCGGGGTTGCCTGTGTGGATTGTCATGACAATAAGGATATGTCGTTGAAGTTATCGAGGGGATTCACCCTTGTGAAAGCTCTTGAGAACATGGGAGTTGACCCGTCAAAGCTCACACATCAGGAGATGAGAAGCGTTGTCTGCGCACAGTGTCATGTCACCTATAACATTAAGAAAGATGAGAACAAGAAGTCAGTCGGGGTCTATTTCCCATGGCAGGGGAGCACATGGGGGAATATAAATGTCGAAAACATAATCAAGCAGATCCGCGGAGATGAGACGGTGAGGGAATGGACCCAGAAGGTGACCGGCTTTAAGATGCCATTCATGCGGCATGCGGAGTTCGAGCTGTTTACAATGGACAGCGTACACTGGAAGGCCGGAGCGGCATGCGCTGACTGCCACATGCCGTATACCAAGATAGGGACTGTAAAAGCATCCGACCATCGCGTGACGAGTCCGCTAAAGAACGACCTGAAAGCATGTATGCAGTGTCATTCTGAAAGCGCGGACTGGCTGAGAGATCAGGTGACCACCATACAGGATAGAACAGTATCTCTCATGATCAGATCGGGATACGCAACCGCAACGGCTGCGAAGCTTCTGGAAAAAGTACACGAAGAGCAGGCAGCCGGGAAAAATATCGATAAGACCCTTTACGACAAGGCAGTGGATCTCTATATGGAGGCATTTTTCAGGATCCTGTATATAGGCGGTGAGAACTCTGTTGGCTTTCATAATCCCACTGAGGCCATGCGTATACTCGGCGACTCCATAGCATTTGCAACCAAGGCTGAAGCCTTACTTAGGCAGGCGCTTGCAAAGACAGGCTTCGATGTCCCGCTTACCGTGAACCTGGAATTGAACAAGTACCTTGATGACAGAGGGAAGAAGAAACTCATGTTCCAAGAAGATGTAGAGATAAAAGATCCATACGGTATCGAGACACGGCTTTAAACGGTCGGTCGATAGAAATGATAAACGAGAGAGGGCCTGATTTATTTCAGGTCCTTTTTTGTTTGTTTCTATCGTTAATCATCAGTTTCTTCATTCACAAGTTTTGAAGATAAGTAGGTGTACTCAATAATCTCTGAAACCATTTTTCTGTTGTTGAACAAAAAGAAAACAGCAGGAAAAATAAATAACTCTTGTTTTTTTGCTGTATTATTCGGTAATCTTTGAATAGACACAGAAAAACTATATAATCACTTGTTATAATATAAATATGGATAATATTTTAATTAATCAATCGGTAGCCATACTATGCGATGGTAACAATATTGAACGGAGTATACACGACCTATCTAAAACAAAAAACTCAATGATCAATTTTGATAAGCTGATCCCGAAATTGCTGAATGACAGAGGGTTAAACAGACTCCTTTATTTCAGGGAAGGCAAGTCCATATCTTCGAAATTTGCTGACAGATTACATGAAAACTATTACGGCTCTGTTAT
>CAXMSH010000051.1:0-7636 GCA_964195875.1 Thermodesulfovibrionia bacterium | reverse complement strand
CCTTGTCCCCATGGCAACACCGATGCTGGCCGGTCCGGGCGCAATAACAGCCGTACTCGTATGGCAGCAGAGCAATGACGGCTCGTCCGGTATATTCCTGCTCCTTTCGGCAATTATAGCGGCGTGCCTGACCGTATACATCGTTTTTCGTTTTGCAGATCGGATATCAGGGATAATGGGCATCGGCGGCATAAGGGTAGTTACACGTCTCATGGGTCTACTGCTCGCGGTAATAGCGGTACAGTTTATGGTCAACGGATTTCAGCAGATAGGATAGATAGCGCTTACTCAGGATGATATAAAATCTGCTATACTTAAAGCCATGGATTAATGAAAAAAATACTAACCATAATGTACACGAATATTCTCAGAAAATGAATTCAGGTCCCTTAGTTCCTAAAACGACCTTAATTTAAACTAGTGATAATTCGTGGCTAAACAAAAGAAAGGAGCGGTTATGTCATTCCCAATTCAGAGACCCAGACGTTTAAGGAACAGCGAAAAGATCAGGGCTTTGGTACGCGAAACACACCTCAGACCGGATGATTTTATACACCCCATGTTTGTGATACCAGGCAAAGGTGTTAAAAAGAAGATCCCATCAATGCCAGGATGTTTTCAGCAATCCGTTGACAAGATAGCTATTGAGGCAAAGGAGGTCTATAAGCTCGGCATACCGGCTGTACTCCTGTTCGGGATACCGGAGCACAAGGATGACCGTGCCTCGGAAGCATACAGCAAGAAAGGAGTTGTGCAGAGAGCGATAAAAGCGATCAAGGAGAAGGTGCCGGAACTCCTTGTTGTCACGGATGTGTGTCTCTGTGAGTACACCGACCACGGCCACTGCGGCATCGTTAAAAACGGCAAAATACTGAACGACCCGACCCTTGAACTTCTCGGGAAAGAGGCATTGTCACATGCCGAGGCAGGCGCGGACATCATTGCGCCTTCTGACATGATGGACGGCCGGGTTGGTTTCATCAGGGAAGCACTCGACACTCAGGGTTTTGAGGACATACCTATTATGAGTTACGCGGTAAAATACGCCTCTGCGTTTTATTCCCCTTTCAGGGATGCCGCTGAATCAGTGCCTCAGTTTGGAGACAGAAGAAGCTATCAGATGGACCCCTCTAACAGGACCGAGGCCATAAAGGAAGCGGCCCTTGATATCGAGGAGGGTGCGGATATTATAATGGTAAAACCGGCGATGTGCTATCTTGATATAATATCAGACATAAAAAATACCTTTGATGTTCCTGTTGCAGCCTATAGTGTCAGCGGTGAATACTCATTGATAAAGGCCGCTGCAAAGCTTGGATGGATTGATGAGAAGCAGGCCGCCATGGAAGTCCTTACATCCATAAAGCGGGCAGGTGCGGATATCATAATTACTTATTTTGCCGTAGAAGCGGCTAAGTCTCTTTAACGTCAGTTAACAGTCGCCAGCTATCAGTTGTTAGTCTAAAGACTGAAAACAGGAAACTGAAAACTAAAATCTGAAATGAAGATAACCCTGCCTTCGGGCAAAGACATAGAAGCACCCCCCGGCATATCCTTCCTCGATACCCTTAAGAGAGAAGGCATTTATCTTAATTCTTCATGCGGCGGCAAGGGCACATGCGGCAAATGCAGGATATTAATTAAATCAGGGGATGTTAAAAGTGATTCAAGTATAAAAATTTCACGGGATGAATCAGAGAAGGGTTATGTACTGGCCTGTCATAGCTACCCGGCAAGTGATGTAAGGATCGATATCCCGAAGGAATCTTCCCTGACAGTAGAGGGCAAGGTTGCAACCGGGAAATCAAAAGACCTCCTGGGACTGCTCAATTCAATGGGAATAGAGATAAAGCCCATTACCGAGAGAATAACCCTTGAACTTCCCCGTCCCTCACTTGACGACAACATAAGCGATCTTGACAGACTGAAGAGGGCGCTCTCCGCTGAAGGACTCGGGTGCCTCAGGGTCCCGTTCAGGGCGCTTATGGACCTTTCCGTCACCCTGAGAAAAGAGGACTGGAAAGCAACTCTCTGTATTATTCACAGCGACGAATGTTATGAAATAACCAACGTATTCCCGGGCGACCGAAAAACACCGAGATACGGCGTTGCCATAGACATCGGCACCACAACACTCGTAGTTTACCTCATCGACATGACTGACGGCCGCCTCGTTGATATAGCCTCTACATACAACTCTCAAATCAGGTTCGGTGATGATGTCATAACAAGGATCGTCCACGCGACTGAATATAATAAACTGGCTGAACTGAATAAGGCTGTCGTTGATGATATAAACCTCATGCTTTCACTAATTCTGCAAAATCATCAGACCGGTATTGATTTAATTGACAGTATAGTTGTAGCCGGCAATCCTACAATGACACAGCTCTTCTTCGGCCTTAATCCCGAAACTATAAGGGAGGAGCCATATATCCTTACAGCCGGCAGTTATCCACTCTCTTTTGCCGGCGAACTCGGCCTGAAGCTTAACCCCAATACCCCTTTATACGCGTTCCCTTCTGTCGCCAGTTACGTGGGGGGAGACATAGTTTCTGGGGTCCTTGTTTCAGGGATACACAAAAGAGAAGAGCTATGTTTCTTTATGGATATTGGAACAAATGGCGAGATGGTCCTTGGCAACTCGGAGTTCCTTGTCGCGGCCGCGTGCTCGGCAGGACCATGTTTCGAGGGAAGCGGGATAAGACACGGGATGAGGGCAACCGAAGGGGCGATTGAGGAAGTCAGGATCAACCGGCATACACTGGAGCCGGAATTAAGTGTAATAGGCGATGTGGTTCCTATGGGCATATGCGGATCCGGGATGATTGATGCCATATCAGAGATGTTCCTTGCCGGTATCCTCGACCAGAGGGGTCATCTTCAGAAGGATATTTCAAAGCGGGTCAGGGAAGGAGAGGAAGGCCTTGAATATCTCTTCTACTCCGATGCAGACAGGGAGATTGTACTTACAACACCCGATTTAGAGAATATCATCAGGGCAAAGTCGGCTGTTTACTCGGGCTTCACAACTCTTCTCAAGGAGATGGGGTTTACTTTTGACGATATTCACAGGGTCTATATAGCAGGCGGGTTCGGGCAGTTCCTTGATGTGGAGAAGGCGATAGTGCTCGGGATGCTGCCTGACATGCCGAGAGAAAAATACGAGTTCCTCGGAAATACATCCATAAAGGGCGCCTATATCTGCACTCTTTCACAAAAGATGCGCGAAACAGCAGAAGAGATCGCCCAGAAGATGACGTGTATCGAGCTTTCCGTATCAAAAATCTTTATGGACGAATTTGTCTCCGGACTCTTCATCCCTCATACACATACTGAGGACTTCCCGAGCGTAATTGAAAAGATGAAGAAGAGATCATTATCATAGATATGCTGATGTTAAAACCTGAAGAACAGCTAAGAAGAATAAAAAGAGGGACCATAGAGCTTATCTCCGATGCGGAGATGTTAAAGAAGCTCGAACAGTCCTTTAAGGAGCAGGAGCCTCTTAAGATTAAGGCCGGCTTTGATCCTACAGCGCCCGATATCCACCTGGGGCATACCGTACTTCTTGAGAAGTTGCGGCAGTTTCAGGAATTAGGGCATGACGTCATCCTCATTATAGGTGATCTCACCGGAATGATAGGTGACCCGACCGGCAGGTCCGAAATCAGAAAACCGTTGACCCGCGAAGAGATCGTCAGAAACTCTGAGACATACAAAAAACAGGTCTTTAAGATCATCCATCCCGACAGGACAAAAGTAGTCTATAACAGTGAATGGCTTGAGAAGATGACAGCGATGGAGATGATAAATCTCCAGTCGAAACAGACCGTGGCAAGGATGCTGGAGAGAGAAGACTTCAAACAGCGGTTTAAAAACCATAACCCCATAGGCATTCATGAATTTATCTACCCCCTGTTTCAGGGATATGACTCTGTTGTGCTGAAAGCCGACATCGAGATAGGAGGGACCGACCAGAGATTTAACCTCCTGATGGGCCGGGAACTTCAGCAGGACTTCGGTCAGCCGCCGCAGGCACTCGTCATAATGCCCCTTCTTGAAGGAACAGACGGCGTTAAGAAAATGTCGAAGAGCCTTGGCAACTACATAGGCATCTCGGAGGCTCCCGGCGAGATCTACGGGAAGATAATGTCAATCAGCGACGAACTGATGATCAAATACTACGAACTCCTGAGCCAAACAGAGGTTGATGGAATAAAGAAGCTGGAAGAAGATATAGGCTCAGGCTCACTGCACCCTAAAAAAGCAAAAGAGTCTCTGGCTCTGGAGATAGTTGAGAGGTATCACGACAGGCAGGCGGCGCTTAATGCAGAAGAGGAATTTAATAATATATTTAAAAATAAAGGCGAGCCTGATGATATTCCTGAATATACTATCAAGTTAAGTGAAGCCGATGCAGATACCGGGTCAAACATCTTATGGGTTCCACAGATAATAAAGGATTCAGGGCTGACAAAAAGCTCAAGCGAGGCCATCAGGCTCATAAAACAGGGCGCGGTTACTATTGACGGAGAAAAAACAGACAACCCCGATGAAACACTCTCAGCAGGGAACGAATATCTGCTGAAGGTCGGCAAGAGACGGTTCATTAAAGTCAAAATCGTAAGGTAACAGCATGGCAGTCCTCTAGTGTTTAACAATATTAATGATTGACAGTTTACATAAAAAACCCTCTATTAGTCTCTCCGCTATGAGTATGCGCCTCCTGCAAAAGTCTTTGTACGTCAGTCCCGAGGTCTTTATCGGGAATCCAGTTCCTTATTAAAAACCTCTGGATACCCGCCTACGCGGGTATGACGGCAAAAGTGATTTGTCAGAGACTTTTGCAAGAGACTAGTATGATATAATTTCATTAAAAGGAGGAACACTATGTTTATGCGATCAAAGATTAAAAGCAGTTTTATCACGATTACTCTTATCAGTCTGTTTTCTCTGCCATCATTCACATTGCCTGATAATTCATTTGCACGTGATGGGGACAGAAGAGGCGGCAATACCCCTCGTGTTAAACGTCAAGATAATTATTCATCTTCCCGACAGCCGGCCAGAAGAATTGTAAGATCCCCTAGTGCCTACCGTCATGGTCATACAGTTTCCAAACTTCCAAGGGGATATAGAAGGGTCTGGCACAATAAGGAACCATATTACTACTATAGCGGTATCTTCTACAGACCTGCGCGGTCCGGTTTCATTGTTGTAGGGGCTCCTTATGGAGCTATAGTTCTCAGCCTTCCTGTCGGTTATCAGAGATATTGGGTTGATGATGCATGGTACTATACGTACGGTAGTATTTTTTATCGCAGGGTACCTTCCGGATATGTAGTTGTGGAAGCCCCCAGGGACATAGTTATTGAAGAGGAGACTGCTGTCCTGGTTCAGCCGACTGAATCCGTTTCCGGGGAAGTATCTGTTATAACCTCTATTTTGAATGTCCGATCAGGACCGGGCCTGAGTTATCCTGTTTTATATCAGATTCAGGAAGGCTACATACTGGATGTCCATGGCAAAACTACCGGGTGGTTATATGTGCAGTTACCTAACGGAGAATTCGGATGGGTGATGAACATATATACGAACAGGCTTGCCCCTCCCGGAAGCGGATAACTCTTCCCACATTCTCCATTTAAAGTCAGATTGATGATAGTAAAAAGGAGACGGGCTCATCCTGCCTGAATTTATATAAAATTAAGGGAAATGCGAAAATATAATTATTTTTCAGTTCCTTCAATCATTTCCGCAGCCATTGCTGCTTTTTTTCTAATAATAAGCTGTGGTGATATGAACTTAAGCGTGAAAGGAAACGGAGAAGAAACATCTTCATCCCCGGGCATAACGATCAGCGGCACAATATGTCTTGATGGTGACGCGACCGGCACATGTAATGATGTAGGTGTCTGTTCAGATACTCAATGGGGAGATCAGGAATACTGCCGGGCCAATGGTGACACCTGGCATGCAGGTGCTGACATGGCGATCAGGAATGCAAAGATTTACCTGAAGAACGGAATGTCAGTCGTGAAGATGGGCAAGACCGTGCAGGACGGCACCTATACTATACTTGACGTAAAGCCTGGCACTACATACACCATAGAACCTTTAAAAGACGGATATTCTTTCGCACCCGCATCTCTTGACACAGATCAGGTTAATGATGCGGACCCAACTGCTGACTTCACGGCAACACGCACATGGGAAACATAAAATAAGCGGCTCAACGTATTAAAACTGGCAGACCCCTCCTTACTGAAAAGATTCCCAAATTGGCTGGTGAAGCTGTTTAATCGGCAGATTAATGTTTTACTCATTATTTATCTTTCTGTTACACTTTCTACATGCCTGCAATTAGGGTTGAAAATCTCACAAAACAGTTCGGCAGCATAGTTGCCGTCAATAATGTTTCCTTTGAGGTAAGCAAGGGAACCATATTCGGCTTTCTGGGACCGAACGGCGCGGGCAAAACAACTACCATAAACATCCTCTGTACACTCCTGTCGGCAACTTCGGGGGATGCGTATATTTCAGGTTATAACTGTGCGCGGGAACCATCAGACGTGAGGAAGTCCATCGGCATTGTATTTCAGGACACGACACTCGATAAAGACCTGACGGCTTATGAAAATCTTATCTTTCACGCCTACCTGTATAATGTCCCAAGGTCTGAGATGAAAAACCGTATTCATGAGGCTCTCAGATTTATCGGGCTCTACGAAAGACGGAATGATTTCGTAAAAAAATTTTCAGGTGGGATGAAGCGCAGGCTTGAGGTGGCGCGCGGACTCATCCACAGACCTCAGGTGCTCTTCCTTGACGAACCGACTCTCGGTCTTGATCCCCAGACTCGCGCCAATCTCTGGGAACTCATTACCGAACTGCCAAAAAAGCACAACGTCACGATCTTTATGACGACACACTATATGGAAGAAGCAGAGGTATGCGACAAGATATCGATCATCGATAACGGGAGAATTATCAAAACCGGGACACCGGAAGAACTCAAGAAAACGGTCGGGGGCGATGTTATCTACTTAAAGACATCTGACAACAAAACCGCCAAAGGCAGGATCAAAGAATTGTTCAACGTAGCGGTTTCTGAAAAGGACGGCGAATTATTCCTCACCTCGATGAAGGGTGACTCCTGCATCCCTGAACTTATCAAGGCCCTTGGAGATTCCGTGCAGTCTGTCCGTCTCCAGAGGCCGACACTCAATGACGTCTTTCTGAATATGACCGGCAGGAAGATCCGCGAAGAGGATATCTCTTCTGGTGACACATTGAGGGAAGATGTGCGCGCTTACAGGAGGAAATTTGATAGAAGTTAACGCGATATATGTAATAATGGCACGTGAGTTCAAGCGGTTTATCCGTGACAGGAGCAGACTTGTCTCCACGATTGCGCGGCCTATGATATGGCTCTTCCTTGTAGGAGGCGGAATGTCACGGTTTGTAACTCCGGGTGAAGGCATATCTTATATTCAGTTTATCAACCTCTGCTTTTATGAATTTTTATAACAAAAAAATGGCAATAGTTGAAAGGTGATGATTGTAAAATCAAGTTTTTATGGAATTACACGCAGAAAATGAAAATAAGGTCATAATTAAACCGCCAATATCA
>CAXMSH010000050.1:0-7726 GCA_964195875.1 Thermodesulfovibrionia bacterium | reverse complement strand
TCCTTTGGCGGCACCTCATTTCCGCAGTAATAACACCTGCCAACGCCGCATTTTTGCTTCCACCACTGCGTCTTCCGTATATCCCGTGCCTTCTGCTTCTCCTTCCTGATCTCCTGCTCAGTAACTGTAGAGATAAAATAATCCATTATTCTTTCAACTAATCAGTTGCAAAGTGACATCCCGTAAAGCTTTGCCACGGGACAGGAAGGCACAAAGGCACAAAGTAACAGAAATACAAGAAAAGTTTATTTCTTTTTATTTACTTTGTGCCTTTGTGCCTATCTGTGTAGTTACGTAAATCCATTCGCTCTGTTTCATCCTGTCATTCCGGCTTGTCCGGAATCGTGGAAATCCAACTCCTCTTTGATTCCGGACAAGCCGGAATGACAGACTAAGGAGTTGTTTATTGAGTTTCTCATCGAACTATAAACTCTCAATCTTAACCTTATCTGTATCCCTCAACCCCTAACCTCTCCTGTCGCGTACTCTGAGTTTGCTATCGATAAAATCCTTATGAGAGACATGGATCAGGCCGGCTATCTTGCGGACCATATGTTCCTCATGTTTGTCCAGATCAGCGTCTGAAAATGCAACTTCCCAGAGATGTTCAACAACTTTTATTTTCTGTTCATAAGTAAACCCTTTATTTATAAGAGCGGTAAATTCATAATATCCTGTAGAATTCTGAATCTCCCCTTCGGCAAGCTTAAGCAGTGCATCTGTCTCTTCTTCTGAAATCTCGAATTTCAGCCGAATACCGTTTGTAACAGCTTTCCGTTCATCATCATCTGTATTTGAGTCAGCCCGCATCATCTCTATCAGGAGCGCCGCTGTTGCAAGTTGAAGGGAATGTTCAGAAACCTTTTCCGGGCTGTCAGGGGAGGACTTAATGTTTTTTACGAAAAATTGTTTTATTGTATTAATCATAATAACAGTTATATTAACGTAATAGAGCCTAATGTAAAAGTCTTTGTTCGTTATTCCAGAGGTCTGTATCGGGAATCCAGTATTCTTTAAAATCAAAAAGCTCTGGATACACGCCTTCGCGGGTATCACGGCAACGGTAATTTGTGAGAGATTTTTGCAAGAGACTTTACATGTAAAATAAAGGGTATGGCTGAAATCCAGAGATATTCATGCTTTTCACACTCTCCTCTGTAATTTACAACATTTCAGCTTTTTTATAAAATATGGATCATCCTTCTAAATAATCCACCCCTTTTGGAAAGGGGGGTTAGGGTCCCCCTTCTTTGTTTTCACAAAGAAAACAGGGGGACAGGGAGATTTGAAATCATTGGGCAGTAACTATGCTTTCGTATAATATAAATATAATTGTCATGATAATAAGAAATCCTGTGTATCCTGTTAATCCTGTCAGAAATTGTGTCGTTACGTAAGAGAGATAAGCTATGTTACTGATACATCCTCCTGTCGCAAAGCCGGGCGAACCGCCGGCCGGCATAGCAAAGCTGTCAGGGTCTCTGACCAGCCACGGGATAAAACATACAGTCCTTGACGCCAACATTGAGGCGCTTCTTTATATTATCGACAACACGCACCCTCAACCACATAAAAAATATAACAAGTGGACAGCCCGCGCATTGTGTAATATCTCAAAAAATCATGAATCCATTAAAAGCCTGAGCACTTTTCAGAATATTGACCGTTACAAGAGTGCTGTTTTTGATCTTAACCACGCTATCGAACACTGGGCAGGCAGAGATGCAACCCCCGGCATCGCGAATTACAGAGATACATATCTTTCTCCTCTAAGAAGTGATGACCTTATACAGGTCTCTGAACGTCCCCGGGAGAATCCCTATTATCCATATTTCAGTAAAAGGCTTCCGTTGATTATTGAAAGTGATAAGATCCGGGTGGTCGGGGTATCCTTGAACTATTTAAGCCAGGCATTAACCTCATTTGCCATCATAGGGTTCTTGAAATCTCAATTCCCCGGTCTCTCCTTTGTTCTGGGCGGAGGGCTTGTGACTTCGTGGATGAACAGACCGGACTGGCACAGCCCCTTCAGTGGACTGATAGATCATCTCGTTGCAGGATCGGGAGAACGAAGACTGATTGAGATCCTGGGTGTAAATTATCTTAAAGAAGAACATTCCATGCCGGATTATGGTTCACTGCCTTTGGATGATTACCTCTCCCCGGGGCTTACCCTCCCTTACAGCGCCTCAACAGGATGCTAATGGAGTAGATGCTCTTTCTGCCCGGAAAAGGCCGAAAAGAATCCATACGTTCCGCTCCCGGTTGATACAGTATTAAAAGATCTTGGCGAACTGATAACACAGACAAAGCCGCTCCTTCTTCATCTGGTGGACAACGCGATCAGTACATCCCTCCTGCGAAAACTCGCTGAGGGTGGCTTAAGTGTGCCATGGTATGGTTTTGCGCGTGTCAGCCGCCTGCTGACAGATATTGACTTCTGCATGGACCTGAAAAAGTCGGGGTGTGTAATGCTGAAGCTTGGCCTGGAATCAGGTGATCAGGGAGTGCTCGACAGGATGCATAAGGGGATTGACCTGGAGACCGCGTCCACGGCTTTAAAAACATTGAAGAAAGCAGGGATCACAACATATGTCTATCTTATCTTCGGCACCCCGTCAGAGACAATGACCGCGGCAAGAAATACCATGGAGTTTGTTGTCCGTCATAAGGACGAGATCGGTTTTCTGAACATCGCCCTTTTTAATATGCCCGTCAGCGGTCCTGAAGTTAAAGATTTTGAGACCAGAAGTTTCTATGAAGGAGACCTCTCCCTTTATTCCGATTATTCGCACCCCGATAACTGGAACAGGAAAGAAGTAAGACGGTTTCTGGATGATGAATTCAGGAAGAACAGGGCTGTTTCAGGAATATTAATTAAGAACCCTCCCATATTCACCTCCAACCACGCGCCTTTTTTCGTTATGTAATACCCGTTGTCGCATTGAGCTTTTCTTCAAATTCTTTTCTCCTGCTATCAAGCTCTCGATGCAGGAGTTCCAGTTTCGGGAAGAGCGATTCAATCTTCCCCCTTGACTCATGAATGGCCATTGAGAGTGCCTGAATGGCGTCACCGTCACCCTTATGGGAAGCCTCAAGGAGATCCCTGTTGTCACGGTCGGCCTTCTCTTCAAGGATTATGATCTCATCTTCAATCTTATCGATGCGTTTCTGCAGTGCTCCCAGTGTCCTTGATTTATCACTGATCAATTCAGCCCGTATGCGCCTGAGCTGTTTTTTATTGACAGACTGGTTTGCAGGAACAGTCACACTGCCTTTGGAACGCGTCGGCTTCTCCTCATTCTTCCATCCGACCCGGTCAAGGAAATCCCGGTATGTCCCAAGAAAAAGGGTCACCTTACCGTCATCAAATACGATAAGCCTCGTTGCCAGAGCATTGAGTATCATTTCACTATGTGTAACGATAATTACAGCGCCATCAAAGTCATCAACCGCCTCAACAAGCGAATCCGTAGACTCCATATCCAGGTGGTTCGTGGGCTCATCCAGCAGAAGCATATTGGAAGGGCTCACGAGCAATTTACCGAGCAGTACCCGGCTTCGTTCGCCCCCTGAAAGGACGTTGATCTTCTTTAGAGCGTTGTCCCCGGGAAACATCATGGCGCCGCATATACTCCGGGCAACGCCCCTGCTATGTTCCGGGTGTACATCCATGATCTCTTCTTCAACGGTCTTATCATGGTTAAGCCGGTTTATGTTTGTCTGGCCGAAATACGCTAATTTCAGGCCACTGTGATGCCCGACTGTCCCGCCGATAGGGGACATCTCTCCGGCCAGCAGGTTAAGAAGCGTCGTCTTACCCTTGCCGTTCTTGCCGATAATGGCGATACGGTCTTTCTTCTCAACATAAAAACTCAACCCGTCAATCAAGGCGGGCGCCTGAGGGTCAAATCCAAAAGTAAGGTCTTTTACATCCATGAGCTGTTTGCCCGTAAAGGGCGCTTTATTAAAAGTAAATTCAAGGTTCTTTATAACAGACAATTTTTCCAGCTTATCGCTCCTCTTAAGGGCCTTTATCCTCGACTGTACTGCCTTGGCCTTTGTTGCCTTTGCCCTGAAACGGTTTATAAACTGCTCAATCTCACTGCGCTTACTCTCATCGTTTATACGGGTCTTCTCCAATGTCTCTTCTTCCATAAGAAGCTGCTGATAAACCTTCTCCGTGGGACCGGCAACCTTTCGTGTTTTACATCTGTGTATGGCGATGGTATGAGTGGTGACGCTGTCCATGAAACTGCGGTCATGAGTGATTATCATCAGTTCTTTCGGCCAGCCGCGCAGGAATTGAGCCAGCCATCGCATGGACACAATATCAAGGTAGTTAGTGGGCTCGTCAAGGAGAAGAAGCTCCGGGTCGGAGATCAGTACCTTTGCCAGACACAGCCGTACCTGGAATCCGCCGGACAGTTCCATGGGAGGGAGTGTCATATCATCTCCGGAAAAGCCGAGGCCTGTGAGGATAGTTTCAGCCTTGTAGGTCTCGTCCAGTCCATCCTCAGTTGCGGGAAGGCTCAGACATGCCTCCTTCAACACCGTATCCCCATAAAACCGTATGTGCTGTGAAAGATGGCCGATTCTGTATCCCTTGGGGATACTGATGGTCCCGGAGTCACTACGCTCCTTCCCGAGAATCATCCTGAAGAGGGTAGTCTTCCCGTGGCCGTTTCTTCCGACAAGTCCCACCCGTTCCCCAGGGTTGACCGTAAAACCGGCCTTGCTGAGGACATCCTGCTGTCCATACGATTTATCTAAATTGCTGATCTGGATCATAGTTAACTGGAATGCGGATCTACCGTAAAAACTAGTAGTATATACTATTTTAACTTAGTTAATATAAAATTTATTCGTAACTACTCACGTTCACGGCACTGTTTATGGGTTCACGGTTCATGGGTTAGAGAGCGACGAAGATTGAACAATTTGAAGATATTAGACAGGATCAACAGGATCTTCAGGATACATTAAAAGAAAGAAAACAATATTTAGACAGGATTAACAGGATCTTCAGGATACTTTAAAAAAAAAGAAAAAATCTTCTATATCTTGTTAATCCTGTCAGAAAGAAAGGAAAATCTTCTATATCTTGTTAATCCTGTTAATCCCGTCAGAGAAGTCTTTATTTTGTTATTTGTGTAAATTCGTGGTTAAAAAATCCTGTCAGAAAAACGGAAATCATTAATTAATGACCACCAGGCGAATAGAAGAATATGATCTTGCGGTAATTGGAGCCGGGCCTGCAGGCATGATGGCCGCGTTACGTGCGTCTGAATGCGGAGCCAGTGTTGTGCTTCTGGAAAAGAATAAAACTCCGGGACTGAAACTATCAATAACAGGCAAGGAAAGGTGCAATATAACAAACGTGGAGACAGATGTTCGAAAATTTTCGGCTAATTTTGGTAAAAATGGCAGATTTCTTTTAAGCTCTCTCTACCATTTCGGGATAGATGAGACAATTAATTTCTTTAATAAGAATAATATAAAAACAACAATTGAACGGGGCGGACGGATCTTCCCTGAAAGAGATAGTGCAAAAGATGTGCTGGGACTTTTCCTCAGGCTGATAAAAAAGAATAATATCACTCTGCTTACGGGTTGCAGGATAAAGAGTATATCTCATCAGCAGAGTACAATAGAAAAAATTATTCTTGATGGTGCCGAGATTAAGGCAAAAAATTATCTGATCAGTACGGGAGGACTCTCTTATCCACAGACAGGGTCTACCGGTGAAGGCTATAAATGGGCCAAAAGTATGGGGCACACGGTAATAAAACCCCAACCAGCGCTTACCCCTATACTGGTTAAGGAAAGTTGGGTAAAAGATTTAGAAGGTTTAAGCCTGAAGAACGTTCGTATCTCGATCTATCAGAATAATAAAAAGAAGGATGACCGCTTTGGCGAGGCCTTATTCACACGTGCCGGCCTTAGCGGCCCTATAATACTTGATATGAGCAAATCAATAGGGAGATTGCTTCTCAACGGTCAAACAGACCTGTTCATTGATTTCAAACCGGCGCTGGACTTTAAGGTATTGGATAAAAGGGTCCTGCGGGACCTGGAGAAGTATAAAAATAAATCTTTAAAAAATATACTTTCCGAACTAATCCCAAAGAAACTGATCCCTGTATTTCTTGAACTGGCTGAGATTGATCCTAAAAGAGATGGCAGCTCAATAACAAAAGATGAGCGCAAGAAACTTCTCTCACTCTTGAAACAATTCCCCTTTAGAGTTAAAAGCTTATATGGATTTGATAAAGCAATAATCACAACCGGAGGTATAAATCTGAAAGAGGTTGATCCGAAGAACATGCGCTCAAAGATAATAAATAATCTGTACTTTGCCGGTGAAATACTGGATCTTGACGGGCCTACAGGAGGATATAACCTTCAGGTTTGCTGGAGCACCGGGTATCTTGCGGGTGAATGCGCTGCGAAGAATTAGCCACGAATTGACACGAATGAAGACAAATAAAATACTATTGCGCTGAAATCTGATAAATGAACTACCCAGCAGTCCCGTATAGTGGTACGGGATAAATTCCAACGGGCCTGCCTGCGGTAGGCAGGTATCCAGATAAAACATGGATTCCCGATTAAGACCTCGGGAATGACGAACAAGCGGACATTTATTATGTTATGCAGTTATTAATAAGTAGCAAACCATCGGTATTAATCGATTTGCTTCATCTATTTTTCAACTGTACTGTCCTTTTTTAATACGGTATCCGGAAGGGCTTCTCCCTTTAAACTTGCCTCTTCCACAATAACTTTAAACTTGTAACCGCTGCCGAAATCCTTATTTGTATGAAGTGTGCCTTTTACCGTTACAACATCACCCTGTGCAATAACATCCTTTGATGTAACTGTAATATCATTGGAACCCTTTGAAGTCTCTCCGCTCCCGTCCTGGATATGTATCCAGTTATTACCCATAATCATTGGTGAAAACTTAACAACCTTACCCCTGAAGACAACCGTCTTCCCGTCAAGTCCGGCGCTTTTTTCATAAAGCTCGGCAACGGTATACGCGTCAGGTCCTGAGGCCTTTTCAACTTTGATTGTCATATCTTTAGAGGGAGTTGCCTTCTCCTGGCCGGCAGATCCAGCTGCAGATCCCATCCCCTGTTGTCCCATGATACCCCTTGAAAAAATTATTGTTTCAAATGTCCGGTCAAGAGTTTTACTCCTGAATTTCATCATAACCGCTCCGGGGAAAAAAGATACATCCTGCCCGACCACTACCTTGGATGTAGGAACAGCTACCCATGTATTCTTTCCGTCTTTCTCGATATTGACATACGTGTAACCACCACTATCCATTGATTCCACAACCTTGCCTGAAATGGAGGCCAAATCTCCCATGGGATTCATATCCATCCCCTTATTAGGTGACTCTGCTGACTCCGCTGGACCTACACATAGTCCGTTAATAGAGAAAATCAGTGCTGATGTTAACATAAAGACAATTAAGACAAAAGATCTCTTCATTTTAAATCTCCTTTAATATATATTCTTTTAGACTCTAAAATTCTTATATATATAATACCCAATTTGAGCAATTCATGATACAAAGACCAGTTAAGGCATTGAAAATAAACATTTTCTCCGCCGGGGCGGAAAGAATAGATAACTGGATGGGATTTGTCCGATTGTGCCTGCTCGCTCGCCTCGGGGCGAAGCAACGGGCCTCGATTCGGCGAAGTAGGTC
>CAXMSH010000049.1:0-7812 GCA_964195875.1 Thermodesulfovibrionia bacterium | reverse complement strand
TCGAAGCGACTCTCAGGTCGGATCGACTAAACTTCGACTCGTATCGAGATATAGAAGATTTTCCTATCTTTTTGACATGATTAACAAGATGTAGAATATTTTTCTTCTTTTTTTTGAAATTTATCCTGAACATCCTGGAAGTGTGTTACCCGAAGCCAGTAACCAGTCTGCTTGATACCATGAGATTTGACCGTGGATGTTGTCAGCTAAGCATGAAACCCTGTATGAGCGGGTTTGGATTTACTCGGCAATTTTTTTGTTGAAATAATGCGCACCCGGTGTTATAACAGAATATGTGTTTTGTCGTCTCTTTTGGTCTGAACAAGTAGAACAGGTTAGGTGGCCCTAACCAAAACAAAAAGGAGGTTCTGAGAGTATGGGTTTAAGTGGAACAATTAAGTGGTTTAACGAATCAAAAGGTTATGGATTCATCGAACATGAAGGAGGCTCTGACGTTTTTGTTCATTATTCAGCTATTCAGGGTGACGGTTACAAGACTCTTATAGAAGGAGACAATGTTGAGTTTGAAATAGAAGAAGGAGAGAAAGGACCAAAGGCTACCAATGTAGTTAAGGTTAAATAAACAATTTATAATTCAATGAAAAAGCCCCTTCATATTACAAGGGGCTTTTTTTATGAAGAAATGAACTTGAATACCCCGTTTTATAAACTGGGATGAAAAGTTCTCCTTTTAAGTCTCCCCCCTTTTTCTCCTCGGCGAATCCGCCTGAGGCGGAGAAAAAGGGGGGCTAAGGGGGATTTTATGAATAATTTCTTTAAAAAATCTCCCCTAACCCCTCTTTACCAAAGAGGGGAATACAGACTGCATTATCATTAATAAAGTTATTCTTTTTGATGCCCTGCCTTTTAGGCGGGGAGTTTCACTCCTCCGTACCTTGCCAACTCGCAGTAAAAATGCTAATCTTTTATACGATGAGCATAGCTTGTAACCTTGAAATGGTTCTGGAAAGTATAAATAATACCGCCGCAGGATCAGGAAGGGATCCCTCCGGAATAAAACTTGTCGCGGTATCCAAGACCGTTGAATTACAGAGAATACTTGAGGCTGTAAAGGCCGGTGTTACAGCACTTGGAGAGAACAGGATACAGGAAGCAAGGGACAAGATAGGTGAACTCGAATCACAGATTGAACCCCCATTACACAACATTGGCAAAGGGATGGCGGAAGGGTTAGAATGGCACCTGATTGGAAATCTCCAGAAGAACAAGGCAAAGACAGCTGTTCAGATCTTCGATCTTATACATTCACTAGACTCCATAAGCCTGGCTGACGAGCTGAACAGGCAGGCCCAACGGATAAATAAGATACAGAGGGTGCTTGTTCAGGTTAAACTCTCCATGGAAACGGTAAAACACGGGATATCCGAAGAATCCCTGATGGGACTGCTTGAGAAAGTATCTGATATGGCTTATCTTAAACTTGAAGGTCTTATGACAATGCCTCCTTTCTTCGACGACCCGGAAGAGACAAGACCTTACTTCAGAAAGTTACGAAAGATCGCCGAGAAAGTCTCCAGAAAGGGGTTCCCGGTCATTGACCTCTCAATGGGCATGACAAACGATTTCCAGATCGCCATTGAAGAAGGCGCAACAATTCTCCGGATAGGGACTGCGATTTTTGGAGGGAGGGACAACATTGAATAAAGCTGTGAAGATAGGCTTTGTCGGCGGAGGAAACATGGCTGAGGCTATCATTAAGGGAATAACATCTCAAGGCAGTAAGGATATACTTGTATCAGAGCCAGGAGAGAAAAGAAGGGGCTACCTCCGTGATAATTATGGGGTGAAGACAAGCGGGTTCAATATCGATGTTATCTCGCACTGCAGCATAATAATACTCGCTGTCAAGCCGCAGGTAATGGGAGAGATACTTGATGAAATCAGTTCTGAGGTTACTGAGGAGAAGACTATTGTATCAATTGCCGCCGGCATTACTCTGTCATACCTTTCATCAAGACTGAACACAAAAAAGTTAATAAGGGTGATGCCTAACACTCCCGCGCTCGTTGGGGAAGGCATGACAGTCATCTCTATGTGTGAGTGTTTTTCTGAAAGGGATATATTGGTCGTTCGTGAGATATTCATGTCCATAGGAAGGATAATAACCCTGCCGGAGAAGTATATGAATATTGTCACCGCGTTATCAGGCAGCGGGCCGGGATTTATTTCACTATTTGCCGAAGCAATGATAGATGCCGGCATCAGCAGAGGTTTGGGAAGAGATGATGCGACAACCTTGATGACGCAGACCCTGCTGGGGACAGCAAAGATACTGGAGTCGGGAATAGGGACAGGCAAGCTGCGCGATATGGTTACCTCTCCGGGGGGGACCACAGCGGCAGGGCTTGAGGTCTTTAAAAAAGAAGAATTTACAGATATAATCAAGGCCGCTGTTGATGCCGCGGTAAACAGGGCTGAAGAACTCGGGAGGAAGGAAGATTAAATGTTTATTTTCGGCAATCTATTGCATGCTATAGCGTTTATTCTGGATACCGTGCTGTATCTGTACATGTGGATCATTATCATCGCGGCGCTTATCACGTGGGTCAATCCCGATCCCTATAACCCCGTAGTACGGTTTCTTTATTCTGTAACTGATCCGGTATTGAGACCTATAAGGAGACGTATCGGGATATCCATGGGCATTGATATTTCACCGCTGATCGTCATCCTGATCATCCTGTTTATCAGGAAATTTCTGGTTGCGTCATTGTTTGATATGGCTTTTAGAATGAAGTGATAATATGTATACTCACAAATTTCAGCTTCAATTACGACATGGTAATGTCAGAAGTTGTCAGGCTCTTGAAAAAGTCCTTTTTGTAAGTAGCAGTTGTCATGCCCGTGCTTAAGGCACCTACTGTTGGCGGAGGCGGGTATCCAGAGAGCAAACAGCCTGGATTCCCGATCGGGGTCGGGAATGACAGACAAAGTAGTAGATCATTAACCCCGATGCAGCCAGAAGTAGGCGCTTCTAAGCGAGGCATCGAGAAATTCTTCTGATTAAAGTTAAATTTGATTCAGATTATGGAGGTCCTTTATGAGAATAACACCGCTTGATATCCAGCAAAAGCAGTTTGCTTCCAAATTCAGAGGGTTTGATATGGAAGAGGTTGATTCATTTCTTGAACTTATAAGGGAAGAGATGGAAGAACTTCTCAGGGAGAACGCCAACCTGAGAGAAGAGGCAAAGAGGTTTGAAAAACAGTTAAAAGAATATAAGAGCATGGAAGGTACGCTGAGAGATACCCTTATAGGCACCCAGCAGATGGTTGAAGAGTACAGGAACAATGCGACTAAAGAAGCCGATCTTATCAGAAAAGAGGCTGAACTGCGGGCTGATGAGATAATCGGGAACGCACAGGCAAAGGTCGTAAAGATACATGAAGACATCACCGATCTGAAGGGCATAAGAAGACACTTCAAGGAAGAGGTAAAACGGCTCATCCAGAGCCACATGAGCATGCTTGAATTCGATAAGGAGCGTGAAGAAGAAACCCCGGATGAAGTTTAAGACGCTTAAAGGAATCCATGACGTAATTCCACCTGAAATCTCTATCTGGCATCACATTGAAAAGGTAGCAAGAGAGATATTCAGGACCCACTGCTTTGAAGAGATAAGGCTCCCTGTAATAGAGACAACCGAAATATTTACAAGGAGCATAGGGGAGACAACCGATATCGTTGAAAAGGAGATGTATACCTTCATTGACAAAGGCGGTCGAAGCGTAACATTAAGGCCCGAAGGTACTGCACCTCTTGTAAGGGCGTATGTCGAGCATAACCTTCATAACGAGCCGTCACCTCAAAAATATTACTATATGGGACCGATGTTCCGCTATGAAAGGCCGCAGGCAGGAAGGCAGAGGCAGTTCTATCAGATAGGCGCAGAGGCGATCGGTACCGATGACCCGAAGCTCGACGCCGAGATCATTTCAATGCTCTCCCAACTCCTGACTTCAACAGGCCTGAAGAACCTGAACATTGAAATCACCTCCATAGGCTGCAGGGAGTGCAGACCCTCCTTCAGAACGGCCCTTAAGGATTATCTGCGGGACAAACTGGGAGGGTTCTGTAATGACTGCCAGAGGCGATTTGATACAAACCCTCTGAGGATCCTTGACTGCAAGGTGCCCACGTGCATCAGTAAGCGGGAAGGATCTCCCTCGGTACTGGACCACATATGCAGCGGGTGCAAAGAGCATTTCGACAGCCTTAGACGCAACATGGAACTGCTTGATGTAACTCCCGTTATAAACCCAAATCTTGTCAGGGGGCTTGATTATTACACAAAGACCGCTTTTGAAGTGAAGAGCGAATTTCTTGGCAGTCAGAACTCAGTTGCAGCGGGAGGACGATATGACAGCCTTGTAGAAGAGTTCGGTGGGCCCCCAAATCCCGGTATCGGTTTTGCCATCGGCATGGAGAGGATAATCCAGCTGTTAAAAGACTCTTTCTCCACGCAAATTGGGCCTGACCTCTTCATCTGCACATTAAGTAACGAGGCATCTGAGAAGGGTATTGTCATTGCCCGTCATCTCCGGGCCGGCGGGCTGAGTGTAGAAGTAAATTACGCCGGTTCCTCCCTGAAAAGCCAGATGAGAAAGGCCAACAGGGTAAACGCAAGGAACGTAATTATAATCGGAGAAGATGAACTTGCCAAAGGAGAAACGGTTGTCAGGGAGATGAGCACAGGAAAAGACCAAAAAGCGTCCCTGCAGCCCGAAGCGCTTCTGAGTATACTCCTTAATATCTGATCAATTTATTCCGCCATGAAGAAAATGTTAATTAACTGCACAGGCGTCATCCTCGCCGGAGGCGAAAACAGACGCATGCCTGTTCCAAAGGCCTTCATTAAAGTAAGAGGAAAAAAGATAATAGAGAGAAGCCTCAGTATAATGAAGAGTCTCTTCCGTGAGGTCTTCATTGTCACAGACAGGCCTGCGGACTATGTGTATCTCGGGGTGCCTATGCTGGGAGACGCTTACGATATTCGGGGTCCTATGACAGGCATACTCACTTCATTAATCTGCTCCTCAAACAGCTGGATATTTGCCACAGCCTGCGATATGCCGTTTATAAATGAGGAACTGATAAGATACGGCGCCTCCCAAAGAGACGGATATGAAGCCGTAACACCGCTATTAGACGGGTTGACTGAACCGCTCTTTTCATTCTACTCCAAGCTTATGATCACGGGAATGGAGAAGACTCTGCTTTCAGGGGATACAGGACTGAAAGACTTTTTAAATACTAAAAGGGTAAAATACCTCAGGGAGAAGGAGATAAGAAAGATAGATCCTGAAATAAGCTCGTTTATTAACTTCAATACTCCGGAGGATTTAGAGATTTATACGCGTAAAAACCCTGTCAAAATCCGGGCCCATGCTTCAGGTTCTCAAAAGACCTGAAATATTAATGATCTTACTGATACAACGGCATCAGTGATAATGTGGTGCCCTTTATTTAGAGAAAACGCAAGGAGGAAAAATGTTCGGACTTGGAGTAACAGAACTCGCTATCATTTTAGTAATCGTGGTTGTTCTCTTCGGTGCCAAAAAACTACCTGAAATAGGCAAGGGGGTAGGTGAAGCGATAAGGAATTTCAAGAAATCCACCTCAGAACCCCCTGAGATCGACGTAACTCCTGAGAAAAAGTCAGAGAAAACCGAAGAAAACGGGGAAAAGAAATAATAAGTGGAGTTTAATAAGTCCTTTGCAGAGATCGACCTCAGGGCCTTGTCCCACAACCTTAGAATCGCAAGAAGAGAGACAAAGAATAAAGAGATAATGGCCGTTGTAAAGGCCGACGCCTACGGACACGGCGCTGTCAGGATATCAAGGCATCTTCTCAATAATGAAGTCAGCATGCTCGGTGTAGCATTCCTGAAAGAAGCCGTTGATCTCAGGGAAGCCGGAATAACAGCCCCTATACTCATCTTTTTTGATACCTCTAATATTGAGACATGCCTGAGGTACAACATAACTCCCACGGTCTTTGACCTTAACACTGCCAGAAAGTTCTCCACTGCAGCGGCCAGACTCAACATAATGACACCGGTTCATATAAAGGTAGATACAGGTATGGGTCGAGTCGGTCTGGACATGAAGAACGCGCTTGATACTATCACCAGGATTGCCGGACTCGATAACATCAAAACTGAAGGTCTAATGAGCCATTTTCCTGATGCAGAGATTGAAGATAAAAGTTTTGCCAGGCTGCAGTTGAAAAACTTCAGACAGCTTATAAAATCTCTAAGGGCTAAAAAGATAAACTTCAGATACCTTCACATGGCCAACAGCGCCGCGGTATTAACTATGCCCGAGGCAAGCTTCAACATGGTCCGGCCCGGTATAATGCTTTATGGGTATGGTCCGACAGACAACAACAGCCTTAAACCTGTCCTGAGCCTCAAGAGCAGGATACTCTTCCTGAAAAAGGTTCCTGCCGGTACCTCTATCAGCTACGGGAGGACATTTATCACAAAGAGGAAGAGCAGGATCGCCACAGTCCCTGTAGGATATGCCGACGGTTACAGCAGAAGACTCTCAAATCAGGGAAAGGTCATTATCAACGGGATGCTTGCTCCTGTAGTCGGCAGAGTATGCATGGACACAATCATGGTTGATGTAACCGAAATCAAGGGGGTACGCACGGGAGCCGAAGTTGTGCTTATAGGACGTCAGGGCAGGCAGAAGATATCAGCGCGGGACATTGCTGAGAAGACCGGCACCATACCCTATGAAGTTCTTACATCAATCGGTCAACGGGTCAAGAGAGTCTATAAGTAATTGCAGTATACACAAAAGCGTTTACATGAGTTGATTTATTAATGTTTTATCTGTTATCAAGGTTTTTCACTTGAACCCTTGGCCCCTGGAGTCCTTGGACCCTTTTTCGTATCTTCTAATCCTATGTTTCCATGTGTTCTCAGAAATATATTAAATCTCTTTTCTTCCTCTTTATAGGAGTAGTTCCTATACCTCTTCAATGCTACCAACAAACTGACCAGTGTAGCGGATAACAAAATAACACCGCCAGAAAAAAATAATATTTTACTGTTTTTAAACAGACCCGCAAAAACAATAATAATCCCCACAAAATATATTATCCACAGTATATACATGGTATTTATAGTTGAAAATAGAGGCTCTTCCGGTTTTTGTGTGGAGAGTTGCATAACATTCTCCACTGTTCGTCATTCCGGCTTGCCTGCCCGCCGTTTTTTTGGAGGGTCCGGAATCATTCCTGCAATATCTTCGTATGAATCCCAAATTTTGGATTAGTTTGTTTTATGAGGCATATTTTCTTTTGTCTGCTAAAATAACTCCCTGATAAGATTATGCGTTATTACAACATAGGGAGTTGGTCCGGCATTATTAAAACCGATTCCGGACAAGTTTACCCGCCTATGGCGGCGCCGAAGGCGACCAGGGCCGGAATGACAATCCTTATTGATAGCATCTTATCACACATTAATATCCACACAAAACCCGGAAAAACCAAAATAGATTTGTTCTGTAAGATGCGGGAAAGCTTAAAAACAGGCAAGAGAGTTATAAAACTACTTCCCTGCAAGTTTATCTGGATCCAGAAGGCGGTCTGCCTCGCTCTTTTTCAGGATACCCTTCTCAATAACAACCTGCTTTACCGTCTTGCCGGTACGATATGCCTCTTTTGCAATCTCTGAAGCCGCGGCATAACCAATAACTGGATTCAGGGCGGTGGCCATGGCAAGACTCGCTTCAGCGTATTGATTGCAGACATCCTTATTAGCCTTAATACCCTTC
>CAXMSH010000048.1:0-7834 GCA_964195875.1 Thermodesulfovibrionia bacterium | reverse complement strand
TTAGAACCTAATCATGTAAATGAATTGGTAAATACTTTTTATAATTCGTAAAGTCTTTATCGTCTGTATATATCTGGAGCTTTTGCAAGTTCGAAATAGCGCAGATTAAGAAATCAGTTGTTGAGCCCTGAACCCCCTTCTTTCTGCATATATTACTGAATTCAGCTGCTTTGACAAAATACTCTGATAAGAGTGCAAGATCTTCGAAGGAGGATAATTTATCACTCAGTTGTTTGAATTGAGAAGGTTCAGAAATGCCAGATAGAAGTTCCTGCCGAATTGGTCCGATCATGACAACTCTGCCATCTTTGATAAGGTCTTTTAGCTTCTCTGATAATTCAGCATCAGTTTTCTTATGTCTAAGTATTTGAGACCAAATACAAGTATCAACCAGTACCTTCATCTTTTCCTGGTTTTTTTATAATTAAAGCTCTTATCAAAATCAATTGTCCCAAACAAGTCAACAATCTCCAATTGTTTCTTTAGTGATATATATTCTTTTAGGGCAGCTGTGACCGCGTCTTTTTTGGTTTTATGATGACCTAATTTTTGAGCTTTAGTAATGAGTTTGTCGTCTAATGCAAGATTGGTTGCCATATTACCTCCTTTCTACACATACTATAACACATTGCAATGTGTGAGACAATGCCTATTTATTATTAGTTGGTGGTTGTTTAATGGTTGAGGTACTGTCTGGAGTTTGAAACAGCTCAGGGATCGTGGAAATCTTAATCCTCTTTGATTCTCGATGCGAGTCGCAGTTTAGTCGTTTCGACCGAAGAGTCGCTCCGACCGGACAAGCCGGCCTGTCCCGCCTGTCCCGATTTTTCGGGGGTTTATCGGGAAATGACACTTTTCACTTGATACGAGGTTAGCCGATATCGCCCAGTTCATACTGGATGATGCTTATGGCTGATATGGGCGCTGTTTCCGTCCTGAGGATTCTCGTGCCAAGGGTTGCTGACATAAAGCCCTTTTGTATAGCGGTGCTTACCTCATCTTTTGAAAAACCGCCTTCTGGCCCGATGAGAAGGGTAATACCGGTAGTACCCTGAAAGCCGTTGAAAATCTTCTTGAGGTTCCTCTCCTTCTCGTCCTCTGAGAGGATTATCCCTGCATGAGTAAATTCCCCCTTGTCAGCCTTTGATAAAGGGGAGGAATTCAAAGAAATATCATTGATGAATTCTTTAAAATCAACAGGTTCATCTATTTTAGGTATCTTCTCCCTCCCGGACTGCTGGGAAGCTGAACGTGCTATTTTTCTCCATCGGTCGGTCTTTCCAGTACTCCTTACCTGAGAACGTTCTGTTATGAGAGGGACGATCCTGTTTACTCCCAGTTCAGTTGCCTTCTGTATAATAAGGTCCATTTTACTCCCCTTGGGCAAGCCCTGCGCAAGGGTGATCGAGACAGGGGATTCAGCAGAGTAGGGGGCTTTAGCGATAATTTCTGCCCGTACCTCCTTCTTATGGACGGTGAGCAGCCTGCACTCGTAGCTGAATCCTCTCCCGTCCAGTATCGTTACGGGATCTCCGGTATCTGCACGTAACACGAGCGCGAGGTGCCTGGCGTCATCACCGGTGATTGATATCTCTTTTGAGGTGAGTCTTTCAGGGGGGAGGAATAATCTAATCATTACTGCAGTGTGAGATGAAATGTTTTTTGTGTATTCTCAGTGTAGTTGTGCACTTTTTTCAGCTTAGAACTGTTTAGAGGTTCGCTGTTTCTGGTCTTTTGCTCTAAACTGGCAACTGTTAACTGGTTACTGTCTTATTACTTTGCTTCTTTTTGGTGATGAAAGATATCCTTGACCTTATCCATAAACTTTTTTGAAATGTCGTCACCGCTGATTTCAGCAAACTCCTTTAACAGTTCCTTCTGACGCTTGGTAAGTTTCTTGGGGACGTCAACAAAGACGCTTACGTACTGGTCGCCTCTTCCATAGCCTCCCAGCTTGGGCGCTCCTTTTCCCCTGAAATGAAAGACCTTGCCGGAAGGGGTGCCGGAGGGTATCTTGAGAGACTCTTTGCCGTAGACCGTGGGAACTTCTATCTCCGAGCCCAACGCGGCCTGTACAAATGAGACAGGAACTTCACAGTGAAGATCGTTGCCTTTTCTTTTGAAGAACGGGTGAGGTGTTACATTTATTATTACAAACAGATCTCCGTTGGGTCCGCCAAGACTGCCTGCCTCTCCTTCACCGGAAACCCTCAGCCTTATGCCGGTATCAACACCCGGAGGGATCTTAAGTGAAATGGAATGTTTTTTCTTTATCTTTCCCTGTCCCCTGCATTCGGTGCACGGATCTGTGATAATGCTGCCGGTGCCGTCGCACCTGCCGCACGTCCTTGCTATTGAAAAGAAACCCTGCTGAAGCCTTGTCTGTCCGGTCCCGTTACATGTAGAGCATACCTCCGGACCTTTGCCGGGCTTTGAGCCGCTGCCGCTGCATACGTTACAGTTATCCCACCTGGGGATATTGAGCTCTTTTTCAATACCGGAAACCGCGTCTTTCAGATTGAGTTCAAGGTCGTACCTGAGGTCATGCCCTTTGACCGGCCGATTTCTGCTTCTGCCGGTGGAGGCACCGAATAAATCTCCAAAAATATCTCCAAAGACGTCACCAAAATTTGATGAGAAGTCACCGAAACCGGCTCCCGTGCCCATACCTTCGGCAGTGCCGAAATTATCAAAATTACCCCTCTTATGAGGGTCGCTCAGGCACGCGTAGGCCTCATTTATCTCTTTGAACTTATCCTCACTGCTTGTATCACCGGGGTTCCTGTCCGGATGGTGCTTGAGGGCAAGTCTCCTGTAGGCCTTTTTTATGTCCGCTTCTGAAGCGTTCCTCTCTATTTCCAGTGTCTGATAGTAATCTTTCATTGTTTTCCTTTTGCCACTGACTTACACTGACTTAAGAATAATACAAAAAAATAAGAATAAGAGATCCTTTAAAGAAGATTATTTAATTATTATTTTATTCTGAAGATCAAGTTTATCTCGGTACGAGTCTATTCCGACCTTTCTAAAATAGTGTCCTTGTTTTTTTATAGAGAAAAAAGGTTTTTTAGTCTGTGTAAGTCAGTGGCTAATAGTTACTCCTTCTTGTCTTTATCTACCTCTTCAAACTCCGCATCAACAACGTCTTCCTTATCTTTCTGGCCCTCTTCTTCTGGCGGTGGAGCGGCTCCAGCCTGCTGATGGGCATCACCCGCCTGCTGGGCTTTATACATTTCTTCCGCAATCTTGTGAGAGGCTGTTGTCAGTTCCGTTATTGCTTCCTTGAGCCCCTCAAGGTCGCTTGCGGATTCTTTGAGCTTTTTACACTTCTCAAGTGCATCGTTAATCTTCGTCTTTTCTTCTGCGGTAACTTTATCACCATACTCCTTCAGGGATTTTTCGACTGAGTATATAAGGGTATCTGCTTCGTTCACCGTCTCTATGAGCGCGCGTTTCTTTTTGTCCTCTTCAGAGTGTATATCGGCATCTTTGGTCATCTTCTCAATATCTTCTTTTGAAAGACCGCTTGATGCGGTGATCTTTATGGACTGTTCCTTCCCGGTACCCTTGTCTTTGGCTGAAACGTGGAGTATTCCGTTAGCGTCAATATCAAAGGATACCTCTATCTGCGGGAGGCCTCTTGGTGCGGGCGGGATGCCGATGAGTTCGAAATTACCGAGAAGCTTGTTATCAGCCGACATCTCCCTCTCGCCCTGATGTATCTTGATAGTAACAGCAGGCTGGTTATCGGCTGCCGTTGAAAATGTCTGACTCTTTTTTACGGGTATTGTTGTGTTCCTTTCAATAAGTTTCGTGAATATCCCTCCAAGGGTCTCAATGCCGAGCGACAGCGGGGTAACGTCAAGGAGCAGAACGTCTTTCACATCTCCCTTTAATACTCCAGCCTGTATAGCTGCGCCTGAGGCAACGACCTCATCGGGGTTGACGCCTTTAGATGGGTCCCTTTTGAAGAAATCCTTTACCACCTGCTGAACTTTGGGAGTCCTTGTCTGTCCTCCCACCAGCAGAACTTCGTTAATATCATCAGCGCTCAGTTCAGCATCGGAAAGGGCTTTCCTGCATGGAGCCATAGAACGTTGTATTAAATCCTCAACGAGCTGTTCGAATTTGGATCTCGGCAGTTTTATCAGGAGGTGTTTGGGTCCTGTAGCGTCCGCGGTAATAAACGGCAGATTGATTTCCGTCTCTGTTGCAGACGAAAGCTCTACCTTTGCCTTCTCCGAGCTCTCCTTTAACCTCTGAAGGGCCATCTTGTCCTGACTCAGGTCGATGCCCGAATCTTTCTTAAACTCGGCAACAAGCCAGTCCATTATCTCATGGTCGAAGTCGTCTCCACCGAGGAAAGTGTCGCCGTTTGTAGACTTGACCTCCACAACGCCTTCACCGATCTCAAGGATTGATATATCAAAAGTTCCTCCCCCAAGGTCATAAACAGCTATCTTCTCCTCTTTCTTCTTGTCCATCCCGTACGCGAGGGAAGCAGCGGTCGGCTCATTAATAATTCTAAGAACATTCAGACCTGCGATCTTTCCGGCGTCTGTAGTAGCCTGACGCTGGTTATCATCGAAATATGCCGGCACCGTTATTACAGCGTCAGTTACCGGTTCACCGAGATAATCCTCTGCTGCCTGCTTGAGTTTCTGCAGTATCATTGCCGATATTTCAGGAGGAGAATATGTTTTGCCAAAGGCTTCAATATGCGCGTCGCCGTTGGCCGAGTTGACTATTTTATACGGCAGTTTTTTTCTCGCGATTTCAGCTTCTTTAGAATCAAACTTTCTTCCCATCAGTCTCTTGATGGAGAATATGGTGTTTTCAGGGTTAGTTATTGCCTGTCTCTTTGCGGCCTGACCGACCAGCCTTTCACCTTTTTCCGTGAATGCAACGACAGACGGTGTTGTTCTGGCTCCCTCCTGGTTCGTAACAATAACAGCCTCTCCCGCCTGCATTACCGATACAACTGAGTTGGTTGTACCCAGATCTATTCCTATAACTCTTCCCATATCTATTAATCCTCCTCTTCCGGTTCTATTGAATCATTTGTATTTGAAGGTTTTTTTGATACCTCGACAAGAGAGGCCCTTAAAACCCTGTCCTTGAACATATAGCCTTTTCTGAATTCCTTGATCACTCTGTTTTCATCTACTTCTTCAGTCTCTATCTGGGACATCGCCTGGTGCAGATTCGGATCAAAAGGTTCATCATTTGTTTTTATATAGGATAAACCGTGTTTACTGAGAATTGAAGTCAGCTCCTTCAGGGTCATCTCCACGCCTTCGGCAAGAGAAGAGTTTCCGGTATCTCCTGACGCATGCTGGAGTGCCAGTTCCAGGTGGTCAATCACGGTAAGGAGGTCGCTCATGATATTCTCATTCGCAAACTGTAACAGCTCCCCCCTGTTTTTAGCGGCGAACTTTTTATAGTTTTCAAAGTTCGCATACAGCCTCAGATATTTGTCATTCAGCTCGGATAATGATTCCGGCGTCTCTTCTTCCTGTTCATTTATTTCCTGATCTTCTTCTTCCAGTTCATCTTCTTCATCGATTTCTGGTTCTATTTCATCGGGAGCACTGTTGACAGTCTCCTCCTGATCGTCACTTTTGCTTTTATCCATAAAGTAAGATCTCCTCATTTATGTTTCGGATAAAACCTGTGTCAGTGCTCTGGCAGTATGGTCCACAATAGAGATGAGCTGTTTGTAATTCATTCTGGCGGGCCCTATAATTCCCATTGTACCGCGGGCGTTTTTATTGTCAGTGTAGGGAGATATGACCATGCTCATTTTTTTCATTGAGGGAATAATGCTTTCAAGACCGACGAAGACCTGGATACCTTTCGAGTAATCAACTTCATTAAGAAGTTTAAGCATCAGCTGTTTGTCTTCAATTGTCTTTAACACCTCTTTTATCTGTTTCATATCAACAAAATCAGGAAGGTTGCTTGCTCCGGTGAGTCCCTCTAACATCATATTATCACTCTCCCAGATTATCAGTTCTTTGCATATCATTAACGCATTGGAAATTAACCTGCTGCAGGTCTGCTTTTCACTGGAGAGCTGATAAGCGATCCTTCTCTTTATCTCCAGCATCGTCAGTCCCGCAAAGGAATCATTTAAGTAGTTGCTTATCTTTTTTAGTTGACTCTGAGTATACGGACTGTCCAGGTTTACTACATTGTTGTTTACCGTCCCGTCTTCAGAGATCAGGATGCTTAACGCCCTGTTCTTCTCATATTTAATAAGCCTTATGTGTTTAAGAACCTTCTCTTCAGCTTTGGGTGCCGTGACAATGCCGATACAATTCGAGTAAAAAGAGAGTGTCCTTGAGGTTTCAATGACCATAACATTCAGGTTTTTCTGTATACCGCGAAGCCTCTTGTACAGTTTATGCAGTAACACGCTATTTATATTCATATTGTTCTTCATTAATAGTGAGTCTACGTAGTATCTGTACCCCATCATGGTAGGTATCCTGCCGGCTGATGTATGAGGCTGTGTTAAATATCCCAATGTCTCAAGGCCGGCCATTGTGCTGCGTATAGTGGCAGGGGATAGACCGAATGAAAATCGTCTCTTGACCATAAAAGAACCAACAGGGACATTCAGGTCGATATAGCTCTGTATAATTGCACAGAGAACTTTTTTTGTTCTTTCGTTGAGCTCTTTCATTAGTTATTAGCACTCCGACGTATAGAGTGCTATTTACTATACCAGCAAATCTGAATTTGTGTCAAGAATCCTGTCTCATTTACCTCTATTGATATGAAATACAAAGAAAATAGAAGAAAACAAGAGAAAAACACATATATTTGCTGATATTAACTTATAATCATTAAAAATAAGGCTTTTGTTATTTTTAGATGCGTGCTATATTATTCTGCTATGTAAGTGTTTTTCGTATTAATTTGCACATTTTAGTTGTTTTGCATTTAACTTTCTATTTAATATTTTTTGTGGTATAATAACTTCTCACAATATTTTGATCCATTGAAGTATGTTCTTTGAAAATTAAAGGCAGGTCCGCAAGTCAATTTTCAATTTGAGAGTTTGATCCTGGCTCAGAACGAACGCTGGCGGCGCGCCTAACACATGCAAGTCGAACGGGGTTATTTTTTGAAACCGGCTTCGGTTGGTGGAAAGTTATAACCTAGTGGCGGACGGGTGAGTAACACGTAGGTAACCTACCCTAGGGATCGGGATACTCCCGAGAAATCGGGGACAATACCGGGTATCATTACAGGGCGAAATTCCCAGTAATAAAAGCTGCGAGCAATCGTGGCGCCTTAGGATGGGCCTGCGGCCTATCAGCTTGTTGGTGAGGTAACGGCTTACCAAGGCTATGACGGGTAACCGGACTGAGAGGTCGATCGGTCACACTGGAACTGAGACACGGTCCAGACTCCTACGGGAGGCAGCAGTGGGGAATTTTGCGCAATGGGCGAAAGCCTGACGCAGCGACGCCGCGTGGAGGAAGAAGGCCTTTGGGTTGTAAACTCCTTTCGTGAGGGAAAAAGTCTCGAGCAATCGGGATGATGGTACCTCAAGAAGAAGCCACGGCTAACTCTGTGCCAGCAGCCGCGGTAATACAGAGGTGGCAAGCGTTGTTCGGATTTACTGGGCTTAAAGGGCGTGTAGGCGTCCTGATAAGTCAGATGTGGAAGCCTTGGGCTTAACCCAAGAAGTGCATTTGATACTGTCGGGATTGAGTCGTACATGGGAGGGCGGAATTCCTGGTGTAGCGGTGAAATGCGTAGATATCAGGAGGAAGGCCAGTGGTGAAGACGGCCCTCTGGGTAATGACTGACGCTGAGGCGC
>CAXMSH010000047.1:0-7842 GCA_964195875.1 Thermodesulfovibrionia bacterium | reverse complement strand
TGCTGGGGCTTGGTCTGAACATTGTTGTCGGACTCGCGGGACTGCTAGACCTGGGTTATGTGGCTTTCTACGCGGTCGGGGCTTATTCCTACGCGCTCCTGAATTATCATTACGGCCTTAACTTCTGGTTTGCTCTTCCGATCGGTGCTCTCATAGGGGCTGCTTTCGGCATACTTCTTGGTTTTCCCGTACTGAGACTCAGGGGAGATTACCTTGCTATCGTAACATTAGGCTTTGGTGAGATCATAAGGCTGATTCTTCAAAACTGGAATAAATTCTCATTCGGCCCGAGCGGGATTGCCAATATCCCGCGCCCGGCACTATTCGGTTTTCAGTTCTCGCTGGAGTCCGCGAGCATCTATCTTTATTTCATAATGATCTGCCTTGTTATTCTCACTGTTTTCATTGTCAACAGACTGCAGAATTCGAGGATCGGCAGGGCATGGATAGCCTTGCGTGAAGACGAGATAGCCTGTCAGGCGATGGGGATAGACAAGGTCAGGACAAAATTGACCGCTTTTGCCCTTGGAGCAACATGGGCGGGAATGGTGGGGGTCATATTTGCCGCCAAGACCACGTTCATTAACCCGGCGAGTTTCACCTTTCTTGAGTCAGCCATGATACTTTCAATTGTAGTGCTTGGCGGCATGGGCTCTGCAACAGGGGTCATCATTGGAGCATTCATACTTATTCTTCTCCCCGAATACCTCAGGGCATTTTCTGATTTCAGGATGCTGCTCTTCGGCGCGATTATGGTTATCATGATGGTCTTTCGTCCTCAGGGTATCATCAGCGATATAAGGAGGACATACGAACTTAAAGGAGAAGGAGATTAACCGGACAGGAAAGATGGAAAATATTCTTGAAGTTAACAATCTGACAATGAACTTTGGAGGCCTGACGGCGCTTGAGAATTTTGATATCGCTATCTCAAGGGGGGAGATTGTTGCGCTCATCGGGCCGAACGGGGCAGGGAAAACAACCTTCTTTAACTGTATAACGGGTCTTTACATTCCGACTGGAGGAGATGTTTATATTTCCGCGCCGGGCAGAAAGCCCAAAAGGATAAACGGGTTAAAGCCTAACCTGATCACCGGCAGGGGCCTGGCGCGCACCTTTCAGAACATACGGCTATTTCCAAATATGACGGTCCTTGAAAATGTCATGATAGGTCGTCACTGCCGTACTTCTGCAGGAATTGCGGGTGCTGTCTTCAGAGGGAATGCAACTCAAAAAGAAGAAAAGGATATTGTGGATTTCAGTTATGAAATTATCAATAAAATCGGTATTTCATATTTCACAAATGAACTCGCCAAAAATCTTCCCTACGGCGCTCAGAAAAGGCTGGAGATAGCCCGGGCTTTGGCCACAGAACCTCTTCTTCTGCTCCTTGACGAACCTGCTGCAGGATTAAACATTAAGGAGACTCAGGAACTTGACAGGCTGATAACAAAAATCCGCGATGAAGAAAATATCTCTATCCTGCTTATTGAGCATGACATGAAACTCGTGATGAGCATTTCGGACAGGATAGTTGTGCTGGACTACGGGAGGAAGATTGCCGAGGGGACCCCTGATGAGGTGAGAGCAAACCCTGTAGTTATTAAAGCTTACCTTGGAGAAGAATTAATTGCTTGAGCTGAAGAACATTCACACATTCTACGGTAATATCCATGCCCTAAAAGGAATCAATTTAGAGATTGCGGACGGAGAGATTGTTACCCTTATCGGCGCAAACGGCGCCGGAAAGACCACTACACTTATGTCCATTTCAGGCATAGTCCCTCCAAGGTCAGGGGAGATCATATTTATGGGAAAGCCTATTCATAATATGCTCCCGCATGATATCTTTTCGCTCGGAATATCCCAGGCACCCGAGGGCCGGCATATATTCCCCTACCTGACGGTTATGGAAAATCTGGATATGGGTGCTTTTCTGCGTACTGACAGGAGCGGCATAAGAGAGGACAAGGATTATATCTTTAAACTCTTTCCCATTCTAAGAGAAAGACGCCACCAGCATGGCGGGACCCTGAGCGGAGGGGAACAGCAGATGCTGGCCATATCAAGGGCTCTCATGGCAAGGCCGAGACTGCTCCTGCTTGACGAACCGTCCCTTGGGCTCGCTCCCTTAATCGTTAAACAGATATTTGAGATCATAAAGAAGATAAACACTCAAAACAAGACAACCATCTTCCTTGTTGAGCAGAACGCTAATCTCGCGCTTAAAATCGCTCAGAGAGGATACGTAATGGAGAATGGCAGTATTAAGCTTGTAGATTCAGCAGTAAACCTTCTTTCAAATGAAGAAGTGAGAAAAGCGTATCTGGGGATGTAAGTATTATATTTTATCCTCAACCAAAGCCCCGCCGCAGCTTGAACCTTCCCCTGCCGTGCAGATAAAACAGAGCGGGTTTGTTACGATCTCCCTGTTCTTCAGTTTCCCGTAATCAAAGCGCGCTATATCTGAGCCTCCATTATTAATCGGGAGATTAAGCATCTGCCAGAAATCACAGTCATACATCACCCCTTCATGTGATACGCTTATCAGTCTCCTGCACATAAGATTATTTATAGTTTCGGGATTAAATTTTGCTCTTAGTTCATTTATATATGTGCTCTTATCTTCAATGGACATGGATTTACCGAGTCTCCCGATCGGCATATTGCTTAATGTTATGAGACGGTTAAAGATTATGCCGTGCATTTCGAATAACTTTTTCTTATATGTCTTCTCCAGCATCTGCTGGTCAGGGGCGATCCCTTCTCTCGCGGGATTGAACATGATGTCGATCTCAAGTCCGGTCCCTTCCTTTCCGTAGCCGAGTTCATTTAGGTGTTTTAAGGCTGATATCGCTTTTTCATATGTGCCTTTACCCCGCTGACTGTCTACCCCTTTTTCTGAATAACAGGGAAGGGAACCCACGGTCTTCACTTTATTGTCGGCAAGTAATTGAGGGATATCCTCCTTCCCTTTCTCGGTATATATTGCAAGATTGGACCGTACTATAATCCTGTTTCCAATGTCGGAGCACGAATCCACAAAGAATCCGAAGTATGGATTAAGCTCTGGTGATCCCCCGGTAATATCTACGGTAGTAATCTCATCGTTCTCCCTGAGTATATTCATAATAATCGCAATCACCGTTAAGGACATCATATCTTTTCTGTCAGGCGACGCATCGACGTGGCAGTGAGTACAGCTCAGGTTGCAGTGACTCCCCATATTTATCTGGAGGGTATCAACTTTTTCAGCATTAAGGGGATATGCCCCGAAATCCATCAATCTTTTATCAAAGGCGTTCATTAAATCACATTTTTAGACAGGATATACTGGATCTTCAGGATACTTTAAAAGAAAAAATCTTCTGTATCTTGTTAATCCTGTCAGAAAAGTCTTTATTTTGTTGTTTAAATAAATTGGTCTTCATAAGCAACTCATGAGAAAATACAAGGGGGATACTTAATAAGCATCCCCCTTGCGTAATTTAATCAGTCTCAGATAATGATCAATCAGGCCATACGAACATGTTCCTGTCGCCGAAGATATCTTGCGGCAGTCTCGGTCTTGAGTTGATCGGCAGCGGGGCTATGCCATTAGGGCCGAACCATTTCATGTAAATCTCCTCGTAGACACCTTCTTTCATCATGTCCTGCAGGGCGAAGCTTGCGGTATCTCTCCACTTGCTGTCATTTGGCGGAGTACCGATACCATAGAGTCCGGGGCTGAAGATAGGACCTACCGGCTCATAATCAACGCCTTCTGCTCCAGCGACTCCGGATATGATCGGTGTATCTTGGATGTACGCGTCAACCTTGTCCTGTTTTAACGCAAGGAAACACTCGGCGTTATTCTGAAATGAACTGATCTTGAATTCTTCCTTGCAGCCGAGTTCCTTAAGATAATCCTGCCCGGCGATATAGGCGTTTGAGCCCTGCGTAACTGCCATTCTCTTTCCGCAGATATCCATAGGCTCCTTGAATTTCCCTTTCTTTGCATAGAAGATCTTTCCGGTCCAGAGGTAGGGCGGCTCCGCGTAGTCAATCTGCTCATCACGGCTTCTGGTATGGCTCATGCTTCTGATGGTTAGGTCGACCCTCCTGTTGGCAAGGAACGCGATCCTTGTTTTGTTATTGACATTTACTCCTTCCATCTTGAGATCTTTCCCCATTAACTTGCCGATCTGCACGACCATGGCCTTGGCGATGTCAATGTCAAAACCCTCCAGCACTCCAGTCTTAGGGTTAATCATGCTCAAAGGCGGAACATCAGTACCATGGCCGATCTTTACGACTCCGCTCTCCTTGACACTATCGTAAATGGAGCCATCTGCCACAGCTGATGAGACGATACATAATAGAAACGACAATGCTACAAGTAAAACAACAATGCTTCTCTTCATTTTTCTGCTCTCCTTTTCTGATTTTATTGGGGCTCAAAAAAAGTCCCTGAATTATCATTGATAATTTGAAAGAAGCGGATTATAAAATAATCTGCACGAAGGGTATATTGCAATACTTGTACCAGGAATAATTACTAAAAAACCTATAAAAATCAATGAAGTAGCATTAGAAGAAGGAGCATAGATTGAACAGTGTGTTCATCTCTTGAGCAGGTCATCTCCCATCTCTTTAACGTTTTTTGCCCTGAGGGTATTCCTTGATATGCCAAGGAGTTTCGCTGCAGTCACCTGATTGTTACCTGATAATTCCAGGGCCCTTTTGACCAGCAGACTCTCAAAAGTCGATACTGAGTCCCTGTATATCTGGGGGCCGCCTTTTTGAAGGATCCCTTTAACCGCATCGGTCAGGTTCTTCAGGATATCATCTGTATCTCCTTCATGGAAATCGTTAACCGAAAAAGATTCTATGTCTTCACTTGATATAAAATCTTTTTTGCATAAGACAATTGCACGATGTATAACACTCTGTAGTTCCCTGACATTTCCCGGCCAGTCATATTCCATAAACTTTCTCATAACTGACGGAGAAACCCCTTTAATGCTCTTGCCGAGCTTTCCATTAAACTTCATTACGAAATACCGTACCAGCTCTTCTATGTCTTCTCTTCTCTCCCTTAACGGAGGCACATAAATGCTTACAACATTGAGACGCCAGTAAAGGTCGTCCCTGAATTTTCCGGACTTGGTCAATTCTGTTATGTTCTTGTTTGTCGCGGCTATAATCCTTACGTCTGTATTAACGATCTCTTTCCCTCCCAAACGCTGGAAACAACCATCCTGCAGAACCCTGAGCAGTTTTGCCTGAAGGGATAACGGCATATCGCCTATTTCATCAAAGAACATCGTCCCCTTGTCAGACTGCTCGAACTTACCAGTATTCCTACTGTCTGCCCCGGTAAAAGCCCCTTTCTCATGCCCAAAGAGTTCACTTTCAAGCAGTGTGTCGGGGATGGCCGCACAGTTGACAGGGATAAATCGTTTATCAGACCTTTTACTGTGGTGATATATCGCCTTTGCTATAAGCTCCTTGCCCGTGCCGGTCTCTCCCCTTAACAGAACCGTAACATCACTTTCTGAGACCTGTCCTATATTCTTATATATTTCCAGCATCCGGGGGCTCTTTCCGATGATCATGTCACCTTCTTCAACCGTGATCCCCTCGAACGTTGAAGATAAACGCGTTTTTCCGGATGAAATCGCCTTTTCGACTAATGCCAACAGCTTGACATTGTCAAGGGGCTTGATTATATAGTCGTATGCCCCGTACTTCATAGCGGTGATGGCCTTTTCAGTGGTAGAGTAGGCTGTCATCATTATTACCGTTAGATCAGGGGCGAGGGTCTTTAACTTCTTTAAGGTTTCAAGACCGCCGATCTTCGGCATCGTAACGTCCATAAATACAAGATCAGGATTCTCGCCGGTTACCTTATCCAGAGCCTCTTCTCCGCCAAGGGCGGTTATTACATCATAACCATGCCTGCCGAGGATCTTTTTAAATGAATGACAGACCCCCGCCTGATCGTCAACAACAAGTATCTTGTTCATATTTATCCTTTAATAAGTTTAAAAAAAGGGTTCGAGGGTTCTCCGCCACGACGGATTCGCTGAAGCGAAAAGGGTTCCAGGGTTCAAGTGTTATAAAATAAAGAAAAAAAGTTAAAATTACTGCCTTTTTTTGGGCCTTCCTGTCCCGTGGCGAAGCTATTCGGGATGCACCTTAGACCCCTGCGTCCTTAGCTCTATGCCCCTTGTGCCATGCCCTTCCCTTCATTTCGGCAACTTCACGGTAAATACTGTTCCCTCACCTTCCCTGCTGTCAAAGTATAACTTTCCTCCGTGGGCCTTTACAATGTTGTATGCAATCGAGAGGCCGAGTCCTGTGCCATGGTCTTTTGTGGTAAAGAAGGGATCAAATACTTTCGATCTTACATTGGATGGAATACCGCCTCCCCTGTCCCATATCATCACTTCTATGAAACTGTCGTCAGTCTTTCCGGAGATCCTTATATCTCCCCCATAAGGCATAACCTCGACAGAATTTATTATGAGATTAAGAAATACCTGTTCAAGAAGCGACCTGTCAGCTTTTATTTTTGGGAGTGACTCTAACATGTCCTTGTTGACCTCTATCCCATGGCTTTGAATATCAAACGCCGCAAGTGAAAGAACACGGTCGATCAGAGTGTTTATATTAACCTCTGACATGTGGAATTTCTTCTCTTTTACGAAACCGATAAACCTGGTGAGTATATTATCAATCTTATCTATCTCATTACTTATAATCTCGATATCCTCTCTGGTCATGTCCGGTTCTTCCTTAAAGGCCTGAAAAAGCATCTTCAAAGAGGTCATAGGGTTCTTAAGTTCATGGGCAAGGCCCGCTGAGATCTGCCCTATTGATGAAAGCTTTTCAGCCTGAAGCAGATGAGTGTAAGTATTCGTTTCTTCTATCTTCTCCATCGCGGCCTTCAGCTCCATGGATAGCCTGTTAAAACTTCTGGCCAGTTCTCCAATCTCGTCCCCGGAACGGACTTTTAAGGTTTTGCCGAATTCTCCTTTACCAAGCATTTTTGAAAAATCTGCAAACTCATTCAACGGCCTTGTGATCAGACGGCTTAAGAAGATTGAGGCGATCATACCAAAAAAAACTACAAGCATTATTACCGGTACGGTCAGGTATCTCATCTTGAGAAGCGTCTCCTTTAAACTGTCTTCCCTTATACCTATATGAAGCTCTACCCCCATCCCCTCAAATATACTTACCCCAACGTCCCTTATATAGCCTATTTCCTCTGAATCAAGCAGTTTGACATTAGATGGCATGTTATGCAGGGGCTTCCAGGATAGGATGCCTGACGGGATGCCGTTATCAAACGTATGGGCAAAGATGCCGCCTTCTTCATCTTTAATAAAGATATACTCCAAATCCGGCTCCATGGTCAAAACCTCTTTAAAGGCCTCTGTTGTCCCAAAATGGTCCTCAACGAGTATAAGATTTGCTATTCTGTCAGAGAGATTGCCCGCAATAGAGACCGCTTTCTTTTCGAGTTCGGCCCTGAATGCGTTGATAACCACACTTCTGACAGGGATGAGGATGAGGCCCGCAACGCTTATGACAATCGCTATCGTGAGGAAGCTGATCTTAGTTCTTAACTTCATCTTTTATCAGCCCGTATCTTTTTGCGAGGTCTGTTACCTTATTGATCTCAAATTCGCTCAGAACGGTAAAACCAAGGGGCATCTCGGTCTTATCCCATTCAAAGAGCAGGTCCTTATGTCTGCCCATCGGCTCAAATGCAAGCAGGGCGCCCTTGATATTCAGGACCGTCTGGCTGTCCAGATCGGCATTATACGCGATAAGACTGCTTGGATAAGGCTC
>CAXMSH010000046.1:0-7948 GCA_964195875.1 Thermodesulfovibrionia bacterium | reverse complement strand
CAGGATAATCTGAATGTCGCAATGGATATTCAGATAAAGGAGAATGTGAAGCTTGGGATTATTTTTCTGAGACGCGGACTTGTTTCACAGGAGATCCTGACCGAAACCATAAAGAGCCAGATTACTGAGTCCATTGCGCAAATATTCAGCTGGACTGAGGGCAGGTATGAGTTTATTCCAGAGAATGTATCCCAGGACAGCGAATTGCCTATATCAATTGATACACAGCATCTTCTTATGGACGGCCTCAGGACCGTTGATGAGTGGGCTTTAATCGAAGGAAGACTGGATCTTACTACTGTCTATAAACTCATTATGGAGCCTGAACCCGGCAAACTTGATGAAACAGAGGCTGAGCTTATAATGCTGATCGACGGTCAGAGCGATGTAAGCACACTGATAAGCGTCAGTCCATCTGGAGATTTTGATACCTCAAGAGCGCTCATCTCTTTAGAAGAAAAAGGTGTTATTGCGCCTGTTACATTTGAGGATGTAGAAGAAGAGAAAAAGCCTTCTCTTAAATTAGCTGAAAGGCCTGTAATAATAGTAACTATTTTTGTAGCTTTTTTAATTCTTGTATTAACCCTGAAGGGCCATTTTGACGCTTTTAGTGCTTTAGGAAAGACTATGGATTTATCAACAATAGAGAGTATAAAGAGAAAGGTTGATATATATAAAATATCCAATGGCGTTTATCCGGATAATTTAAGTAAAATTACCAAAGATGCTGACGCATGGGACAGGCCATATGTTTACAGGCTCAAGGATGGAGGTTTTATAATTTTCAGCAAAGGATACGACGGCATCGAAGGGAACGACGATGATGTATACTAAAGGTTAAAATATGATAGGATTCAAGGGTTTAAGGGTTCAAGGGTTCGAGGTTATAAAGAATAAATCAAAGATAAAAGATCAAAATGAAACGTGCGATTGTACTATTAAGCGGCGGGATTGATTCTACAACTACTTTGGCGATAGCCAAAGCCGAAGGTTTTGATGTTTACGCACTCAGTTTTGATTATGGACAGAGACACGGGGTAGAGCTTGAATCAGCTCGGCGCAATGCAGCTAAATATGACGTTAAGAAGCATCTTGTAATTCGCTTTGATATGAGGGAGATCGGCGGATCAGCATTGACGTCAGAGATGGAAGTGCCGAAAGAGCGGCTGAATCAAGATTCGGAAGTAAATAAAGCTTCGTCGGTTATCCCGGTTACTTATGTTCCCGCAAGAAATACAATTTTTTTATCCTTTGCGCTGGCCTGGGCTGAGACAATCAACTCTGAAGATATATTTATCGGGGTTAATGCGGTTGATTACAGCGGCTATCCTGATTGCAGGCCCGAATACATCAAGGCATATGAAGATATGGCAAACTTTGCTACAAAGGCTTCTGTTGAAGGCAGTGCAAGGTTTAACATACGCACACCGCTAATAGATCTTTCCAAGTCCAGGATTATCAAAATGGGAACCAAACTCGGCGTTGACTATTCTCTTACATGGAGCTGTTATGATCCGGTTGAGAAGGACGGACAATACGTCCCTTGCCTGCTCTGTGACAGTTGCCTGTTAAGGGCAAAGGGTTTCAAAGAGGCCGATATTGAGGATCCCCTTCTTTCTAAGGTATAACATTAACTAAGAGTCATAACTTATTAATAAAAGTATTATTTATGATAAATTGAAGATATTTTTTTCAGGAATTGGTGGAACCGGTTTATCAGCTCTTGCCTGCTTTATGGCGGACAAGGGTCATGATGTTTATGGTTCTGACAGATTGTTTGATATTTCAACGGTCCATCCGCTTAAGAGGTTCTTTTTATCAAGGGGTATAAAAGTTGTACCGCAGGACGGAAGCGGGCTGGACAGGTCATTTTCTCTCCTTGTCTTTAGTACTGCTGTTGAACTCTCCCATCCTGAATTAATAAAAGCCGGGGAGATTGGATTAAAGACCATTAGACGGTCTGATTTTCTCTTTGAAATTTCTTCTTCTTTTAAGACGATAGCGGTCACAGGGACCAGTGGAAAATCTACTACCTCCGGCCTGCTCGCCTTTATTATGAAAGAATCCGGTCTTGCTCCTAATTTTATCGGCGGAGGCAGGGTAAAGCAGTTCATTACATCTGTCGATCCTGGGAACTACCTTACCGGTGACTCAAATTCCTTGATTATAGAGGCATGTGAATCCGATGGAAGTATTGTAAATTACAGGCCTGAGCACACAATCATATTGAATCTTGAACTTGATCACCATCCTGTTGAAAGGACTGCGGGGTGGTTTGAAACGCTTATCAGTAATACCGCGGGAAAGGTTATTCTTAATGCTGATGATGATAACCTTATGAGAATAGGAAATAGAAGCTCGGTGACCTTTTCCATAAACAGGGATTCTGATTACAGGGCGGAGAATGTTGAATACAAACCTTTCTGTACCGAGTTTACATTATTAAACAGGAAATTTATTATCTCCCTGCCGGGCAGACATAATCTCTATAATGCTTTATCATCTATCGCTCTTCTTTCTGAGACAGGGGCAGCTTCTGATCTGATAGCTGATATACTTCCATGTTTTCTGGGTATAGAGAGACGCTTTGATGTATACCTTGATAAAGGGGAATACCTTGTCATTGATGACTATGCTCATAACCCGCATAAGATATCGTTTCTGATGGAGACTGTCAAGCGGCTCAGGGAGAGTATATGTTTTATATTTCAACCTCACGGTTTTGGCCCGACAAGGCTGATGAAGGATGAATATATAACTGTATTTAAAGATAACCTCCGGGATAACGACCATCTTGTTATCCTCCCCATATATTATTCAGGTGGTATTGCGTCTATGGACATATCAAGTAATGACCTTGCCTATGGTATTAGCTCAGGCGGCAAGTCCGTAGAGGTGATTGAATCAAGGGATGAGATTAAGGTGAGGCTCGGCAATTTTAAATCGTATGTGATCTTCGGAGCTCGTGACGAATCACTGGCTGATCTTGCAAGGGATATAGCTGAAAGACTGACAGATATGTGATTATGGTATTACCTGCGTTTAACTTGATAATTCCCTGTCGTCTCCCTTAGAAGCGCCTGCTTATGGCTGCTACAGGGTTTCCAATAGTTTTCCATGAATGGGGGAGGGATAGGGTGGGGGTGTTTAAGCGGATATTTGGTATACCATGCGGTCCGTTTAGAAGCGCCTACTACTGGTTGCCGTAGGGGGATTCATTATTTTCCTCTGAGACTGACTTTGAATAATTTCATACGTTCTTATTCAACTCAAATACGGTCAGGATTATTATTCTGCAGGACATAAGCGGTTTCGGTGAAACCTGATATGACAAAACGCTATAATATATCATTATGACTGATGAGTTTAAGAAACTGGGGCCCGAATACAGGACTGAGGATCGCAGGATAACACTGTTATCCAGAAGAATGCCGACAGTTGTGTTCTACCTTAATATGTTTGTAATTGTCTATAAGGCAGCAAAGAAGGGCAGGCATTCACTGCTTGACAGGGTTGAATGGGCAAAGAGCAGTTATTCGATAATCCGTTCTCTTGAAGATGTGGGTGTTAAGATTATAATCTCTGGTCTTGAAAATGTTGAGGGACTGGACGGTCAATGCGTATTTGTTGCGAATCACATGAGCATACTCGAAACTTTTATACTGCCCGCAATTCTTCTGCCATATAAGGATGTATCGTTCATAATCAAACGGGGTCTTATCAGGTACCCTGTATTCAGGCATATTATGCTGGCTACCGAAGCGATCGTTGTTGACCGGAAGAACCCTCGTGATGATCTTGTTACCGTCCTCAGGGAGGGTGTACGTAAAGTCAATGACGGTAAATCTGTTGTTGTCTTCCCACAGACCACAAGAACGACATTATTTGAACCAAAAAAGTTTAATACGCTCGGTGTGAAATTGGCAAAAAGGGCAGGGGTGCCGGTCATCCCTATCGCCATTAAAACAGACGCATGGGGATGCGGGACAATTCTAAAAGACTTTGGCAGGATCAACCCGCATATTGATGTTCATCTTGCTTTTGGAAGACCGATATTCATCAGGAACAGGGGAGTTGAAGAGCATGAGAATGTTATCGATTTTATTCATACTAAACTCAAAAGGTGGGGATCCTCCGGTGATGAGTAGTGGTTGAAACCATGCTCCTCGTTACAGGAGGACTTCTGGTTATTGCAGGAATCGCAGGCTGCATGCTTCCTTTTCTGCCGGGGCCACCTTTAAGTTATATGGGCCTTGTCATGCTTCAGTTGAGTTCTAGACAACCCTTCACCACTAATTTTCTTCTGATCTTCGGTGTTATTACTCTCATGGTATTGATGCTTGATTTTATCATCCCTGTTTACTCAACAAAAAAGTTCCATGGCTCAAAATATGGTGTCTACGGAAGCATTATCGGATTGATAGCGGGATTTATCTTCTTCCCCCCGTTCGGAATAATTATAGGCCCTGCCGTCGGCGCGTTTCTCGGAGAGATATTTAGTGGTAAAAAGGCAGCAATGGCGGTCAGGTCAGCAATGGCTTCATTAGCGGGCTTTCTTGCAGGAACAATGATTAAACTTACCCTGTCTGTCTTAATGTCATATCACTTCTTTTCGAATCTTTATTGATTCTAATCAGTTCAACTCACTCGTAATTGTACTTGAAGAGCGCCTAAGGCAGACGCTATAATAACAGTTCTTAACATTATTCATGGTGCTATGCCGGACATGGAAAGCCTCTCCCGATTTGTCGGTATAATGACAAAACCGTCAAGGTGGTTCCGGTACACTACGCTGGTTTCCGTTTTAAAATAAGTAGTCATACAAAATTTAATGAGAGGTGAAAATAGGTATGATATCTGCAAAATCATCAATTAAAGTTGCTGGAAAGACATATACATATTATCGATTAAAGAGTATAGAAGAAGATGGGATAGCAAGCATCTCACGCCTTCCGTTCTCAATAAGAGTACTCGTAGAAAACATCCTGAGAAAGATGGACGGGAAAACGGTATCCGGTGATGATCTTGTAGCTATCGCAAACTGGAAAGTTAGATATGATAAGCCGAAAGAGATAGCCTATTTCCCCTCCAGAGTTCTTCTGCAGGACTTTACCGGGGTTCCATGTGTTGTTGATCTTGCATCCATGAGGGATGCGATGCTGGAACTTGGCGGCGACCCTATGCGGATCAATCCTCTTATTCCTGTTGACCTGGTAATCGACCATTCAATACAGGTTGATTATCATGGTTCTGGCAATGCGATGAAGATGAACATGGATAAGGAGTATAAGCGGAATACTGAGAGATATACCTTCCTTAAATGGGCGCAGAAAGCCTTCAAAAATATGAGGATATTCCCCCCTGGGACCGGTATTGTGCATCAGGTGAACCTTGAGTATATATCCACTGTTGTAATGACGGCAGAAGATGATGACGGGATTACAGTATTTCCTGATACTCTTATCGGCACTGATTCTCATACGACAATGATCAACGGCCTTGGGGTATTGGGGTGGGGTGTCGGTGGAATAGAGGCAGAGGCGGTCATGCTTGGACAGCCTTATTATATGGCTATCCCTGAAGTTGTCGGTGTCAACCTTCATGGTGAACTCCCTGAAGGTTCAACAGCTACAGACCTTGTTCTGACTATAACAGAACTTTTAAGAAGCAATAACGTAGTTGGTAAGTTCGTTGAGTATTCAGGTCCCGGGATTAAGAGCATGTCACTTCCCGACAGGGCTATGCTCGCTAATATGGCTCCTGAATACGGTGCCACGACGGGTTTCTTCCCGGTTGATGAAGAGACCATAAGATACCTCAGATTAACAAACAGGGGTGAGTCCGCTGACCTTGTTGAAAGCTATACAAAGGAGCAGGGCTTATTCTATTACGGTGATGAGAAGCCCGAATATTCAAAAATTATCGAACTTGATATGTCTATGGTCAAGCCCTCGCTTGCAGGACCCTCAAGACCGCAGGACAGGATCCCGGTCAGTGATATGAAAAAAAGATTTTCCGTTTTTCTCTCCTCAAGGCAGAAGAAGGGAGATGATATAAAGTCTCTTTCCGCTTTCGGTGATGAATCCGGTCATGATGAAGCAGGTAACACTTGTAAAATTGAAGCCGCAAGGAGGGAGATTAAGATTGAAATTAAGGGAGAGGAGATGTTGGTTTGCGACGGCTCGGTTGTTATCGCCGCGATAACTTCATGCACCAGCACGTCTAATCCTTCTGCTATGATCGGTGCCGGCATTATAGCAAAGAATGCTGTTGAGAAAGGTTTGCGTGTTAAACCTTATGTTAAGACTTCTCTTGCCCCGGGTTCAGGCGTGGTGCTGGATTACCTCGGCAAATCCGGACTTCTGAAATCCCTTGAGGATCTTGGATTCTTTACGGTCGGTATCGGCTGTACAACGTGCATAGGCAACAGTGGTCCATTGCATCCTGAAATAGAAAGAGTTGCGAACAAAGAAGGACTTATTTTTACCTCTGTCCTGTCAGGTAACAGGAATTTTGAGGCCAGGATACATCAAAACGTAAAGGCTAATTATCTTGCATCGCCGGCTCTGGTTGTTGCGTTTGCTATCGCCGGACGCGCGGACATTGACCTGACAACTGAACCACTCGGCACAGGCGTTGACGGGAAACAGGTATATTTAAGCGACATATGGCCTTCTGATTATGAGGTGAGTGAGATTATGAGCTCATTGGTGACTCCCGATATATTTAAAGAAAGGTACCGTAACGCAATTGAGGGAGATAGCCACTGGAAGTCGCTTCCTTCACCTGAAGGCAAATCCTTCAAATGGAATAAAAGTTCAACGTATATAAAGAGTCCGCCGTTCTTTAGAAGCTTCAAGCTCTTACCTGACGCTCGTGGCGATATTGACAGGGCAAGGGCGCTTCTTCTCCTTGGTGATTCTGTAACAACTGACCACATATCACCGGCAGGGGCGATACCCGAGGATTATCCTGCCGGACAGTATCTTATCAGTGAGAATGTCTCTCCTTCAGAATTTAATACTTATGGTTCGCGCAGGGGGAATCATGAGGTGATGTTGAGAGGAACCTTTGCCAACGTCAGGATAAAGAATATGCTTGTTGCTCCGAAGGAAGGGGGATTCACTATAAAATTTCCTGAGAGAGAAGAAGTCTTCACCTATAATGCCGCCATGAGGTACATTCGGGAATCCAGGCCCCTTGTCGTAATCGCCGGCAAGGAATACGGAACAGGATCCTCAAGGGATTGGGCCGCAAAGGGAACTCATCTCTTAGGGGTCAGGGCGGTAATAGCGGAATCGTATGAAAGGATACACAGAAGCAACCTTGTCGGAATGGGGGTACTGCCCCTTGAATTCAGCAACGGAACGAACTGGAAGAGCCTTGGACTGTACGGCGATGAAGAGTTCTGTATTAACGGTATCTCTGATATTGCACCCGGGATGACCATTAATGTAGATGCAATAAAAGAGAATGGAGACAAGGTCAGTTTTGAAGTTACTGTAAGGTTAGATACAGGGATAGAGGTCGAGTACTATCATAATGGCGGGATACTGCCGTTTGTACTTAGAATGCTTGCAAACACTTAAACTTCGATCTTTGCAGTTCTGCTTTCTGACTGCATGCAATCCGGGCATGTACCATAAAATTCAATATGGTTCCCTAATATATCAAAGTCGCACTTATCCTCTTCCGGGATATGCAGTATAATGTTAACGCTCACGTCAATGATCTTTTTACAATCAACGCAGATAATGTGATGGTGGTAGGAGGTATTGGGATCGTAACGCATCCTTTCAGAATCAATTGTAAGGTTATGGATGATGCCCCTCTTTTTCATTGCCTCAAGGTTGTTGTATACAGTGGCAAAAGACATAGTAGGAAACTTCTTTTTTACCTTATGGAAAATATCTTCTGCTGATGGATGACTCTTGTTCCCCTTGAGACA
>CAXMSH010000045.1:0-8088 GCA_964195875.1 Thermodesulfovibrionia bacterium | reverse complement strand
TCTATTGACAGTTTTTCACAGCATGTTGAAAAAATCCTTTCATTATATTTCTTCATATTTTGCCGTCATTCCCCGATTCATCCTTCGCAGTGCTACGGAGAACGGATAAATCGGGGCAGGCCTCATGTGAGGAAGGGAATCCAGTGGTCTTTTAAATCACTACTTATGGATTCCCGCTTATCGACTCGTCGATTCGCCGAGGCGAAAGGACTGCGGGAATGACAAACCTTATTGATAGCATCTTATGACACATTAATACAGACACAATTTCCAGAAGAGCCAAATAATAACCGTATGGGCGGGTCTCTCCGCCCTCATATTCCATGCCGTCAAGATCGGGAAGACGCTGGACAAATCGGCTGCACCTGCGATCTGTTCTTATGGTAAACTTAAAAAACAATCAGACTGCATCACATCTGTCCAAAACAGGTTTTCTTGGACAGCATTTTGAAAATCTTCCCTGGCCCCTCTTTGCCAACCAAAAGTAGGTGCTTTAAGCAAGAGGGGATGAATTCTATTTCCCCCCTTTAAAAAAGGGGGATTAAGGGGGATTTTAAGATAATTTTTGATACTTCATGTGATATGATCACCTTTGACAGCATGTTTCAATTTATGATAACCTCTTTTCTCACTATATTCACCTTGTCAATGAAATCAAGATGTTAGTCTATCCAAAAAAACTGATTTAGAGATATCTTGGACAGTAGTGATACAGAATAATGCATGAAAGGAATTAAACAATAATGAGCGACGAGCCGAATAAAGTCATATACTCCATGATTGGGGTAAGCAAATTCCACCAGAAAAAACAGGTATTAAAGAACATATATCTCTCATACTTCTACGGCGCAAAGATCGGTGTGATCGGCCTGAACGGATCAGGCAAGAGCTCCCTTCTGCGCATCCTTGCCGGAAAGGACAAGGACTTCAACGGCGAGACGGTCATTTCTCCCGGGCACACGGTTGGAATGCTGGAGCAGGAGCCTGAACTTGATGAGAACAGGACCGTAAAGCAGATCGTTGAAGAAGGTGTTCAGGAGATCGTGGAGACCATGAATGAGTACAACCGGATAAATGAGAAATTCACCGAACCCATGTCAGACGATGAGATGAGTAAGCTCATAGAGAGGCAGGGCGAAGTGCAGGAAAAACTCGATGCATGGGACGCATGGGACCTGGACGCCCGCCTTGATATGGCGATGGATGCCCTGCGCTGCCCTCCGGGTGACACCTTAATAAAGATATTATCAGGCGGGGAGAAGAGGCGTGTAGCGCTTTGCAGGCTGCTTTTGCAGAAACCTGACATCCTTCTGCTTGATGAGCCCACAAACCACCTTGATGCCGAGACGATCGCATGGCTTGAACAGCACCTGCAGAGATACGAAGGCACAATCATCGCGGTTACCCATGACCGGTATTTCCTGGACAATGTCGCAGGATGGATACTGGAACTTGATCGCGGCGAGGGGATTCCGTGGAAGGGTAACTACTCGTCATGGCTGGAGCAGAAGAAGAACCGTCTTCAGCAGGAAGAGAAGACAGAGAGCCACCGCCAGAAGACCCTTCAGCGTGAGCTTGAGTGGATACGCATGTCGCCAAAGGGCCGCCACGCAAAATCAAAGGCCCGCATCAGCTCATATGAGTCCCTTCTGAACCAGGATGTAGATAAGACATCAAAAGAGCTTGAGCTATTCATGCCGCCCGGCCCCCGCCTTGGAGATGTTGTTATCGAGGCCAAAGATGTCACCAAGTCATACGGCGACAATATATTGCTGGAAGGGGTCACCTTCTCCCTGCCCCCCGGCGGAATAGTCGGGGTGATCGGCCCGAACGGCGCGGGAAAGACCACGCTCTTCAGGATGATCACCGGTGGGGAGACTCCCGACTCAGGGTCGTTCAGGATTGGCGAGACGGTGAAGCTTGCCTATGTTGACCAGAGCCGTGACGACCTCGATCCGAAAAAAACAATATGGGAAGTTATCTCCGACGGGCAGGATACCGTCACGCTCGGCAAAAGAGAGGTGAACTCCCGCGCGTATGTCGCGCGCTTTAATTTCTCCGGAAGCGACCAGCAAAAGAGCGTCTCCATGCTTTCAGGCGGAGAGCGCAACCGCGTCCACCTTGCCCGCATGCTCAAGGAGGGCGCCAATGTCCTGCTGCTTGACGAGCCCACAAACGACCTTGATGTCAACACGATGCGGGCGCTTGAGGAGGCGCTTGAGAACTTCGCGGGCTGTGCCGTGGTCATAAGCCACGACCGCTGGTTTCTTGACCGCATAGCAACACACATGCTTGCATTTGAGGGGGAGAGCAAGGTGGTCTGGTTTGACGGTAATTACTCGGAATATGAGGCCGACAGAAAGAAACGCCTCGGCGCTGATGCAGATCAGCCGCACAGGATTAAATACCGGCACCTTACGCGCCAGTAGGTGTTTTTTTGAACTGGGCGGTTAGCTTAGCTGAGAGATCGTCGCATTCACAATGCGAAGGCCGGGGTTTCGAATCCCCTACTGTCCAGCTTGCGTCCTTTATTCAGGTTAACCCTTATAACATCAACTCCCTGAAGTCATGGATGGCCATAAATTTACTGGACTTCTTCGGGGAAGCTTTTGAACTCGCACTTGCTTTAAATAGCAGATACTTTATGCCGTAGTCCTTTGCTGTAACAAGGACATCTTCTGTGTCGTCGATAAAGAGCGTCGATTCTTTATCGAATTTCAGACGTTTCTGAGCCTTAGGCCAGAACTCGATACTCTCCTTAGGGTATCCCACGTCAAAAGAGCAGAGCACGGAATCGAAGTATTTACCTATCTGTGTCTTTCTGAATTTTATCTTAACGGTCTTGAAGTGCGCGTTTGTTACAAGAAATACCTTCTTCTTATCCCTCCTGACCATCTTGAGAAAATCTATCACATGAGGGTGCACCTCGATAAGGTGTCTGATCTGCTCCTTGAGCGCCGGGATATCCAGACGCAGTTCCCTTGACCAGAAATCGATATCGCACCAGTTGAGGGTCTTTTCGTGAGATCGATAGGTCTTATACAGAAAATCTTTTGCCGCTCCGAATGACATGTCGTGCTTCTCCGCGTATTTCTCCGGGACAAGATGCCCCCAGAAATAATCATCAAAGTAAAGGTCGAGCAGTGTGCCGTCCATGTCCAGCAGGATATATTTTATCTCTTTTAAAGGTATGGTTTTTAACATTAATTCATTGTTCGACAGGTGTCAGTTTATTTGTATGGTAACATTTTTAGATCATCTCTCATATAGATGCAAAAAAGGGTTCAAGGGTTCTCCGCCACGGCGGATTCGCTGAGGCGAAAAGGGTTCAACCCCCCTACTTTCTTGCAAAAGTGGAAGGGGGGCAGGGGGTTCAAGGGGTAAGGATCATACGGTTTATCCGTGAACGGGACTCTCCTATCGAACTCACGCGCACTGCCGGTTTGTCATGTACCGGGCATTTGTTCTCGCAGATACCGCATCCCACGCAGAGCTTCGGGTCCATGTACGGCTGTTTCAGGAGCCTGGTCTTTCCATCCCTCAGTTTGAGCTCAACGGTCTGAAACCATATGGCCTTGGGCGACGTGGGACAGACCTCTTCACATACGATACACTCTATATTCATCGCCCACGGAAGACACCGCCCCCGGTCGTAGAACGCCGTGCCTATCTTTACCGGTTTTCCGAAGGGAGGCCTGCCGATCTTCTTCTCCACAGTAAGCCGGGAAATAGCGCCGGTCGGGCAGACCTGACTGCAGAGCACACAGTTGTATTCGCAGTAGCCGATCTTGTTCATGAGGATAGGCGTCCACAGGCCTTCGAAACCGGATTCAAGGAGCGCCGGCTGTATCACATTGGTAGGACATACCCGCATACATTCACCGCACTTGATACACCTGCGGAGGAAATCACCCTCCGTGATCGAACCCGGCGGCCTTATCACCCTGTGCTGGGGGTCTGTATGAGCGTTGACGACACTGCGCATCATCGGGAATAGTACGGCTCCTGCTATCGCGGTCTCAATAAGCCTCCTCCTGTTGATATCTATCGGCGCCTGAACGGAGCTGTTGCCCTTTGCCAGTCCGAAGTGGATCGCGTCTTCCGGGCAGGATGGGATGCAGTTCATGCAGACATGACATTCACTTACGCGAAGTGATGTGTGAGGATCGCATCCGCCGTGGCAGTAACGGAGGCATTTCCGGCAATCGTTACACTTATCAACGTCACGCCGTATTCTCAGAAGGGATACGCTCGAAAGAAGTCCAAGAAGCGCCCCAAGGGGACATAAAACCCTGCACCAGAAACGGGTCAGAAAGCGGTTTGCAAACAGGAGAGCAAGAAAGATTACGGCGATCAATAATCCTCCATAGAATACCGGCTGTTTCAGGTAGAGCCCGCTGCTCCAGTAGTTAAACGCGGGGAAGACTGAGAGGGTGAAGGAGCGTGTAACAAGGGCGATCGGATCGAGAAGGCCGACCTGGAGGGATCCGAATATCCCGAGGAGAAGAAACAGGGTGAGCAGGTAATACTTTAGCCGGTGAACAGGGCGGTATTCGTTGACGCGATAATCATCTATAGGCCGTCTTTTATTGAAGAGATGGCTTATCCAGTGGTTCAGAATCCCAAGTGGACAGACCCATGAACAGAAGAAACGTCCGAAAATGAGCGTGCCTGCTATAATGATGAGGGAGAGGGCAAGACCCCTATACACTGTCCAGCTCGTCAGGAAAGATGATATGGAGATCAGCGGATTGAGCTCAAGGAAGAGCGAGACCTCAAATCCCTTCATGTTACGGAAATCGGTTATTCCGATAAGGATCAGGAAGAGGAGGAAGAAGAAGACCGACCATACTCTCCTTATGTTCTGAAGTGTCAGAAGTTTTGTTCTCATACCATTGCTGTATAAACTCTAACTTGATAGTATAGGAATTTCCATTTTTCTGACAGGATTAACAGGATTAACAAGATATAGAATATTTTTCTTTATTTTCTTTTAATATATCCTGAACATCTCGGTACGAGTCGTTGTATAGAGTCGCTTCGACCTGTATATCCTGTCTAATTATCTTTCTTTTAATATATCCTGAAGATCCTGTCTAAAAAGTCCCGCCGAAGGCGGTTAAGTTCATAATTCCCTGTAGTCTCGCTTAGAAGCGCCTACTTCTGGTTGCCGCAGAGTGATTCATCAAAAGGCCCGTTACAGAGATATCTCTTCATAATCCAGTCTTCTCCAGCCGGTGACCCCGAGCCCTCTTTCTTCAGCAATGGCAAGAAAAGGTATCTCTTCAACCCTCAGGCCAAGAAACTGTATAGCATACGCATCGAGCGCAACCTCGTCGAGCCCGGCGATTATTGTATCCTCAATTGATACATCAGAAAGGTTTCCGCCGGTCGGTCCGTTACGAACAAGTACCCGTGTTGCGTCGGTGATCGTCAACGTGGGACGAACAGCAGCCGAAAGATCAGCGATAGAGGCGTTGATCTCCTGGTGCAGACGGTTTCTGCGGCCGCCAAGCACCCCGTACCAGTTCTTCATGGCTATAGTACATTTGCTTAGCGAGTGGTGTTTGACCACGGGCAGATTGATGACTCTGTCAACCTCGTGATAGAACCTGCTCACCGGCCACACCTGAAGAACCTGCCCTTTCAGGTCGGTCAGGACAAAATCGCGTTCCGTGGCAAACCTGACCGTTCCGCCTGCACGTTTAACGGCGGACTCGATTCCAGACCGCGAAAAGCTCCTGTAAGGGTCATTGATTGAGACATCGGTTACCCAGACCCGGGATGCCCCGGCCTCACGGCACAGGTTCACGACGGCACCGACAAGTTCAGGGTTTGTATTGGCGGCCTGCTCGGGCTGGCGATCCCAGCCCACGTTCGGTTTTATCAGAACTCTTTCACCACGATTGATGAAGCGTGAGATGCCCCCCAGCTTTTCAAGAGCTGTCCTAACCATTTCATGGACGTCCTTCCCATGGACAATGACCATGACCGGGTCTTCTTTTGATACGGCAACACGGTAGTCTTTAAATGTAAATATCTTCTCTGAAGTCCGGCGGACTGGGTCATCGCTGTAGAAGGTGTACCCCAGGAGAGATGCCCCTGCCGCGATACCGCAGGTCACGCCTGCTCTCAGGAGAAACTGCCTCCTGTCCATAAGGGGCTCTTTTTTATCGTGCTTTGACGGCATTAGGTTCTATACCCTTTCTTCAATTACTATTAATTAAATAGAGCGATTCTTACTACTCTTTCCTTTATTTTGTCATTCCCGTGGAAACGGGAATCCAGGCGTCGTCCCCGCCCCCGAATACGAAATTCGAGGGCAGGTTTACCCGCATATGGCGGCGCCAAAGGCCCGTTGCTTCGCCCCGAGGCGAGCGACCAGGGCTCTGGCGGGGAACCAGAGAATTTATTGAAAGTACTGGATTCCTGCCTTCGCAGGAATGACAACTTACGAAATGGTAAATTATTATTTCTCATTTTAATTCTTCCATATGCTGAACAGGATTCGAGGGTTCGAGTGTTTATATTCTAATAATTAATAAGCGCCTTTATTGTTTTACTTGACCCCTTTACATATCAGGTATTAAATATCTGATCATCCGGTTTCACCAGTATTCGGCTTCATGATACTTAAAATAATCCTGTCCAGCAACACGTCATCGATTTCCCCGTATATCCCGAAAACAGAATCAGAAAAAAGGATAAGGTGCCAGACTCCCTCGTATGGATCCATGACCATGTACATCTCAGGTCCGTTCTTTGACTTCTGCTCATAGGGGATTTCAGAATCCTTGAAGAAGGCCAGATAGGACGATATGAGCTTCTTCATTTCTGCTTCGCTGCCGGCAGCGAGAGATACAAAAACTGTTTCCCCATCTACAAGGTATTCACGTTCGACAACATTATTTGCGAAGCTCAATCCTCTGTAAGCCTCTTTCACGAATCTTGTCGCGATGACCTCCCCCAGTTCGGGAAGTCGTGAAAATACTGTGAAGCTCTCATTTAACGAACCGATCATCTCATTGATCCGTTCCGCGAAGTTATCGATCGGCTGAGCGTCCTGAAACGAAGCAATCCTTACATAATACTTTCCGCTTATAAAGCTGATCCCCTGAGCCGTCTTTGCTCCCATCATTCCGATATTAAGGGTGGCCGCATTATCACCGATCTCATCAGAGAGAACCCCAAACGCATGGATGCCTTTCCCCATGTCATATATATCAACAACAATGTCAGGCTGAGCCGGTTCAGTCCCGGCAAGTGTGTACTCGCCGACGGCAAGCCCGGCAAATCCTGCCGACAGGAAGTATTCAGCATGGCCGTTGATGTATTCATGAAGGTTCTCTTTTGAATAAAGACGCACCTGCCCGGACCTGTTGAATCCCATGGCTTCCCGGGGAAAGAACGCGGCATCCCTGCCGGTGCTTATATCTGACGGGGTGAACCTGATCAATGAGGGATCGTATGACTGCCCCTCCAGGTAAACAATAAATGCAATGACCGGCAGGAGCGCAAGCAGTATAAACCGGCTTAACTGTGAAGAGGCCATCTATACCGTGATGGTCAGAGTCCTGTGAGCATTCCGCAGGAGTGTGCTGACCGGCAGTTCATAAGGGCAGCCGCCCACGCAGGTATCATCTTCACAGTCCAAACATCTTCCGGCATTTCCCTGTACCTGTGCGTAGGATTCCATTGCGTGCTTCTCCATCCCATAATCGCTGAAATACATCTGATGCCGGAGTGTCGTTGCGATCGATACACCTTTTGGACAGCTTGGCTCACAGGTGCTGCACCCTGTCCTGCAGTATTCCTTTCCGTAACGCATTGCGTACAGGTCGAGAATCCGCTGATCTGACGCCGAATATTTCATTCCTGAAGCTGTCAGGTACAGATCGAGGTCGGCTATACTTTTTATAGTAATTATCAGGCCGTTTACTTCCGGGTGGCTCAGGACCCATTTAAGAGCTGCGGGAGCGAACTCTTCACCTTTACTGTCAAAATCAACGTCTTTTGCCCCGGCGAGCGTCTTCATGGCTATAACGCCGACGCCCCTCTTTTTCGCTTCCTTAAGCATATCAGGTATGC
>CAXMSH010000044.1:0-8102 GCA_964195875.1 Thermodesulfovibrionia bacterium | reverse complement strand
TATTGAAAAGCTGGTTCCAGAGTATTATACAAATGCTTTAATAGAAGCAAAACTGGAGCCGGTCGGCTATCCGAATATAGATGGGGGTATAGAATTGAAGTCTGACCAGCCCCTCTCTTTTACATTTACCGTTGAAGTGAAGCCTGAAATAAAGGATCTTAAGTATGAAAGTATATCCTTAAAGAAGAGGGAATTCACTGTGGAAGATGAAGAGGTGGATAAGGCCATAACGTCCCTGCAGGAAAGCAAAGCGTTATTCTCTGTTACCGGGGAAGGCATGAAGGAAGGGGACCTTGCGGTTATTAATGGCGATGCCTATATTGATGGAGAACAGAAAGAGGAGTTGTCATATAAGGAATTTCCTTTTATTCTTGGAACCGAGTCGATGCCAGGAGAATTCAGCGATGCGATTCTTAACGGGAAGAAGGGTGATGAGGTTGAGGTGAGTCTGAAATTTGAGAGTGATTACCCTAACACGACGGTTGCGGGAAAGGAAGTTATCTTTAAGGTGAAGATAGTCGAGACAAAAAAGAAGAACCTGCCTCCTCTCGATGATGAATTTGCCCGGGAATTTGAGAAGAATACGATGGATGAACTCAAAGGTATGGTCCTGGACAATTTGGAGAGGAAGAAGAAGAGTGAGATTAACCTGGCTTACAAGAAGGATATTTTAAACAGGCTATTGAAAGACAATGACTTTGAAATACCCGAGTCTATGGTTAAAGAAGAGATAGAATCGTTTATCGTACAGTTAAAGGAGAGCGCGTCAAAAAGAAATGAGGCCGTCAAGCCTGATGAGCAACTCAGCAGGGAGTATGAGCCTACCGCTCGGGAAAACGTCAAGAGCGTCATTATCATTGCAGAGATAGGTAAGAAAGAAAAGATAGAGGTTAATGACAAGGACGTTAAAGATGCGATAGACGAGATCGCTGTGCGCCATAACCTCAAGGCTGAAGAGGTGACAAAGCTCTTCAGTGTCAGGGAAGGATCCCTGGACTCGATGAAGAGCAGGTTGTTTGGTGATAAGGTACTGGAGTTTATGCTCCAAAAGGCTGTTATTGAATGAGGTTATACATATGCTTTTCTACGATAATGTCATTTTTATTATAAATTACAGAAAGGAGAATGGATGAGCTTAATACCTATGGTAATAGAGCAGACCGGCAGGACGGAAAGGGCTTATGATATATACTCCAGACTGCTGAAGGACAGGATTATATTTATAGGCACTCCTATTGATGATTTACTGGCAAACACGGTTATCGCGCAGTTGTTGTTTCTGCAGACCGAAGACCCGGACAAGGATATACATATATATATTAATACTCCCGGTGGTGGTGTTTCAGCAGGACTTGCAATTTACGATACCATGCAGTATATAAAACCTGATATAGCGACATACTGTATCGGACAGGCGGCAAGCATGGGCGCGCTTCTTCTTGCCTCGGGCACGCATGGTAAGCGGTTTACCCTTCCAAACTCAAGGGTTATGATACATCAGCCTATAGGCGGTTTTTACGGGCAGGCTTCTGATGTTGAGATTCACGCGCGAGAGATCCTGAAGATGAAGGAAGTTCTGAATAATATAATCGTTAAGCATACAGGCCAGTCTCCTGAAAAGATAACAAAAGATACAGAAAGAGATTTTTTTATGTCCGGGCAGGATGCCAAGGAGTACGGCATTGTTGATGATGTAATAGTAAATGCAAAAAAACAAGGGGTTTAATTATGAAGAAAGAGGATAAGGAAGAGGATTTCAAGGAGTTGCTGAAATGCTCTTTTTGCGGGAAGGGACAGAAGGAGGTCAGAAAACTGATCGCTGGACCCACGGTTTATATATGTGATGAATGTGTGAGTCTCTGCAATGAGATAATGGCTGAAGATTTTGATTCCTCGTTTGATATAAATATTTCACGGAAGCTTCCGACTCCGAAAGAGGTGAAGAGTTTTCTGAGTGATTATATTATAGAGCAGGATAGGGCCAAGAAGGTCCTTTCCGTTGCCGTACATAATCATTATAAGAGAATTAACAATCCCGGGAAGTCGGATGTTGAATTGCAGAAGAGCAACGTATTACTTGTCGGTCCTACAGGAACCGGCAAGACCATACTTGCCCAGACACTCGCAAAGGTTCTTGACGTACCTTTTACCATCGCTGACGCTACGACGTTGACAGAGGCAGGCTATGTTGGAGAGGATGTCGAGAACATAATACTGAAGCTCCTTCAGGCGGCTGATTATGACGTTGAGAGAGCCCAGCGCGGCATTATATACATAGATGAAATAGATAAGATAAGCCGTAAGACTGAAAACGTTTCCATAACCAGAGATGTCTCTGGTGAAGGTGTTCAGCAGGCCCTCCTGAAGCTGATTGAAGGGACTGTTGCTAATATTCCTCCTCAGGGGGGCAGGAAGCATCCGCAACAGGAATTCGTTCAGGTGAATACGACTAATATTCTATTCATATGCGGCGGGGCCTTTGTAGGGTTAGAGAAGATAATTGAGCATAGAATGGGGAGGAATGCTGTTGGTTTCGGCACTGAACTGAAGAGCAGGGAAAAGAAGAAGGTTGGCGACATATATAAAATGGTCGAACCTCAGGATCTCATTAAATACGGACTTATCCCTGAATTTGTAGGGAGACTGCCTATAATGGCGACACTTGATGAACTGGGTGAATCAGCACTTGTAAGGATACTTAACGAGCCAAAGAACGCTATTATTAAGCAGTACCAGAGACTCTTTTCATTTGACAATGTCAAACTGAAATTTACCGACGAGGCTTTTACAGCTATTGCCAGAGAGGCTATAAGACGTAAGACGGGAGCCCGCGGACTCAGGGCGATACTTGAAGATGTGATGCTTGAAGTTATGTATGAGATTCCTTCCCGTGAGGGTGTAAAGGAGTGCCTTGTAACGGAGGATGTGATAATTAAAAGGGAAAAACCTCTGCTATTATTTGAGGAAAAGGCCGAGACGGCATAATTATAGATTAGAGATCAGTAGTGTCCGGTTAAGAAATGACTTTATTCCAAATGGTTGTCATTCCGGCTTGTCCGGAATCAGTCTTTTTTACATGTATGAGGGAGGATTCCGGACAAGCCGGAATGACGCTTACCGCTTATAAGGCATTAATTTATAACAGGATGAATCATTAATGGATGCATAAGATTTACCGGACACTACTGATTAGAGATTAATAATCAAAGATTAAAAATGCGGAAGTTGTTTTTATAATATTTCCATAACCCTGCTTTCTCTTTGTGCCTTTGTAACTTTGCACCTTATCTGCATATTTTATTCTTCCTGTTTCCCCTTTGTTACTGCGTGGATCAGAAGCGTCCTGAACTTCTCCTTTAATTCTTTGTCCTTTATGACTCTTAACGTATTATTTATGTACCTTTTATCGCTATCGCTTATTTCAATTGTGCCTGTTTCAGTTTCATTATCAGGGTTTTCAGGCAGTTTGCCAAGACTGAGACGTACTTCGTGAACATTATATTCCTTTAACTTTTCCTTTATCTCTTCCTTGAAAAAACCGAGATGGTGCATCCACTGGGGTGTATCCACCGTCAGTGTCAGTATTCCGTCCCTTAGTATATATGGACAGGTATGTGAAGCTATGGTATGTCCGACAAGATTTCTCCAATGATTTTTGATTTTAGAGAGCTTCAACCCACCAGTCAGGTCAAAGTCTTTTATGACTTTTTTGAGGATACTATTTAGCGGATGCATTAACCGGTTAGCAAATAATAAAGGTGTAACAGACGTTTAAACAGCCTTTTTAACTTTGCCGGATCGGAGACATCTGGTGCAAATATGTACTCTTCTGTTCCCCTGATCTGTCTGAACCCTTATCTTCTGAAGATTTGGTCGGAAAACACGTTTTGTCCTGTTATTTGCGTGGCTAACATTGTTACCTGTAACCCTCTTTTTTCCGCAAACTGAGCATACAGCCATCTATACTTCCTCCTTATTTAAGCTTGTTGAATTTGTAAAACCAAATCAATAAAACAGTTTGTCATTTAAGGCTAAAATCCAGCCTTTTGGTTAGTGCCGGGTTTGCATTAAAAACGATATTTATGATAACATCCTTAGGAACAAACTTACAACTCTTTAATTGTGGCAGCACTTTATTTATTCTTTTGTGCTTTAATTCGAAGATTGTAGAGATACCTTGTTACTTAGTTGAAAGGGAATAATTGACTGTGAAAATAAGAGTACATGAACTTGCAAAAAAAGTTGGTAAAAGCAGCAAGGAAGTTATTGCCATGCTTTTGGACCTGGGGATAGAGGCAAAGAGCCACACTTCCAGTATAGACGACAAGGATGCTTTAAAACTGGAGAAGTCCATTTTGAAGGGGGCCGAGTCCAGTACCGCGAAAAAAGCGGAGGGCTCCGCACCAAAAGAGGTCAAAAAGGCGGTCAAAAAAACTGTCAGGAAGGCTGTCAAGAAGGTTAAAAAGACTACTGTTAAAGATGCCCCGGAAGGGAAAGATATTGAGACGCTTCAGAAGAAGGCCGTGGACGCAGGTGCTCCTCCATCAGAGAAACGTTTGCTCCCTGCAAAAGTAGAGACAACCCCTGTTGCCGGGAAGCCCGTGGATAAGAATGTTGATAACGCAGGAAAGATTAAGAGTAAACCTGGAATGAAGCGGGCTTTTGATTCCATCAGGAGGGTCGACGTTGCAAAGAAGAGGCATGATTTCAGGGGAGGGCATAAAAGGAATATCAGAAGACCCCATGTAAATAAGTCTGAGCAGGAGTCTGCTACTCCTGTTACCCAGCCCAGAAAGCGTGTACTTAAATTTCTGGAAGGTACTACCGTTAAGGAATTTTCAGAGCTGATAGGACAGAAACTCCCTGATATAATAAAAAAGTTCATGGAACTTGGATCAATGCCTACTATAAACCAGCCTATAGATGCTGATGCGGCACAGATTGTTGCCGAATCCTACGGCATAAAAATTGAGCAGACACAGGTTGAGCGCGAAGAATTTCTACTCGAAGATGTCGGGGTTGATGCTGCATCTTTTATCTTTCGCCCCCCGATAGTGACTATTATGGGGCATGTCGATCATGGTAAGACAACACTTCTTGACGCGATACGGGAGACTAACGTTACCGATAAGGAGGCAGGAGGCATTACCCAGCATATAGGGGCCTATAAGGTCAAGCTGAAGGACAAGGAGATCGTCTTTCTGGACACCCCTGGACATGAAGCGTTTACTACCATGAGGGCAAGGGGTGCTAAGGTTACCGATATAGTGGTTCTGGTTGTTGCTGCTGATGACAGTGTTATGCCCCAGACAATTGAGGCTATTGACCATGCCAAGGCAGCTGATGTCCCGATTCTGGTTGCGATAAACAAAATTGACAAACCCGAGGCGAATATAACCAAAGTCAGGAACGAGCTTTCACATCATGGAGTGGTTTCCGAGGAATGGGGCGGAAAGAATATCTTTGTTGAGGTTTCGGCCAAGCAGAAGATCGGGCTTGAGAATCTTCTGAATATGATAATTCTACAAGCCGAGATAATGGAGCTTAAAGCCCCATATGACAGACCTGCCAGGGGTACTATAATTGAGGCTAAGCTTGATAGGGGAAGAGGTCCTGTGGCAACTGTTCTTGTTAATTCCGGGACTCTCAGGCCTGGTGATCCCTTCCTCGTAGGGAATATTGCCGGCAAGGTGAGGGCGCTTATTGATGACACTGGCAAGATAATGAAAGAGGCCTTACCGGCTACCCCTGTGGAAGTGACCGGTTTTCCTGATGTCCCACAGGCCGGGGATATATTTGTGGTTATGGATGACGAAAAAAAGGCACGGCAGATAGCAATGAGCAGGATACAGAAGCAGAGGTCTGCGGCTATAGCAGCCAAGACGAAGCTCACTCTTGACGACCTGTATGACAGGATTAAGGAAGGGGAGATAAAAGAGCTCAACATTATTATTAAGGCCGACGTGCAGGGCTCTGTTGAGGCCCTGAGGGACGCTCTTTTGAGAATTCATCATGAGCAGGTGAAGGTTAAGGTTATACATACCGGAGTTGGTGGTATTAATGCATCAGATGTAATGCTCGCTGCTGCTTCAACCGCTATCATAATAGGATTCAATATACGACCTGATTCAAAGGCAACGCATCTGGCTGAGAAGGAAGGTATAGACATAAAGACCTATAATGTAATTTACGAGGCCATCGATGAGATCACGAGTGCACTTGAAGGCCTTCTTGCCCCCACCATTACAGAGAGGATCCTTGGTAAGGCCGAGGTCAGGAGTCTTTTCCAGGTATCGCGTATAGGTACAATTGCCGGCAGTTATGTCCTTGAAGGCATTATTTCGAGAACCAGTTCAGGTGTAAGGGTAATAAGGGATAATGTTGTTGTGTATGACGGCAAGCTATCTTCACTCAAGAGGTTCAAGGATGACGTTAAAGAGGTGCAGTCAGGTTTTGAGTGCGGCATAATGGTCGAGAATTTTAATGATGTCAAGGTTGGCGACGTTTTCGAGGTCTATATTAAGGAAGAGGTAGCAGGCAAATTTGCCTGATGATCCTCCCTGGTTCAGGTTGCATGGTCCTGTAAATAGTCATAATTGATACAATCGTAATAAGTCATGGGATCGAGTATCCCGAATCCTTAATCTCGACATGATAGTCGGCCTCCTTACTTTAGATCTTCATTTCCCGGAATCGAATTCACTTAAGGCGAAAAGGTGGGTACTCAGGAGCATTAAAGACAGAATAAAAAATAAGTTTAATGTCTCTGTCGCTGAAGTAGGCGCGAATGAACTATGGCAGAGAAGCGTAATCGGTATAGCCTGTGTTGCGAATGAGACAACTATTATTCACAGGGTTTTTGACACAATAATCGATAAGATTATTCTCTGTAATCATTCTGTTGAGATGATCGACTCCAGAAGGGAGATGTTATAATATTTTTTCAACGATAAGAAGCCGAAATAATTACTGCGGGACATGCCCCCTATTTAATGCCTTGTAACTTATATATCAATTGGTGAAATATGCATCCTTTTAAACGCTCAGCCCGTGTCGGTGATTTAATCAGGAAAGAGACAGCCGACATCATTATGCACAAACTCAGAGACCCTCGTATCGGTTTCGTAACCGTTACAGGGGCCAAGGTGGGTGATGACCTGAGACATGCCACGGTCTATATCAGTGTTTTTGAAGATAAAAAGCTTGACCTTACTATGAAAGTCCTTAAGTCCTCGGTATCATTTATCAGAACTGAGCTGAGCAGAAGGCTGAAGATGAGGTTTATTCCTGAGATTCACTTTGAGATAGATGAAGCTGTTATGTATGGAAGGAAGATTGACAGTATACTTGATGAAGTAAAAGATGACATAGAATCAGGGGATGATTATGAAGGTTCCTAATAAGCTGTTGAAGCTGTTTAAGGATAACGATGATTTCCTTATAACCACACATATAAAACCCGAGGGAGATGCCATCGGATCCTCTCTTGCACTTGCTCTTGGACTGAAGAAGATGGGTAAGCGGGTTTACCTCGTTGACAGGGACCCTGTACCCTATTTTCTTAAATTTCTGCCGTCTTCAAGGCTCTTCAGACAGAAGCCGCCGCGACGGATGTATGATGTTCTGCTCTTGCTGGACTGCAACACTCTGGAGAGGACCGGTTTCAAAACCGGCCTGAGGGCAGAAAAGACCGCTATCATAGATCATCATATAGTGCAGGACGATACTTCACAGTCGATAAAGGATGCCTTGGCCTATATTAATCCTGATGCTGCGGCAACCGGGGTGCAGATCTACAAAATTCTTGAGGGACTTAAAGTGTCTATTGATAAGCAGATAGCAACGAATTTATACACGGCTATACTTACCGATACAGGAGGTTTCAGGTATTCCAACACAGATCCGGAATCCCTTAAGATCGCTTCCAGCCTTGTGGAGGCAGGTGCCAGGCCGTGGGATATCACAAAAGAGTTATATGAAAACGCGACCTTCAATTCAATCAGGTTGTTGACCCTTGCCCTTTCAACCATTGAGATGAAGGAAGGAGTGGCCTGGATTACCGTAACTGATGATATGCTGAGGAGGACCAACACTTCTGGTGC
>CAXMSH010000043.1:7883-8129 GCA_964195875.1 Thermodesulfovibrionia bacterium | reverse complement strand
GTATATGTCATAAGAGTTTATCAGATTTATGCCATATTTTGAGTAAAAATTATTTTAACAGCCTATATTTGATATAATATCCGCAGTTGTTCTGCCAGAGCAGGAGACTTTGGTCTCAATCAATACAACTTGTCTGTTTTCTTTCCGGTAGCACTGATTATTGAATATATAGGAGTTACTCATTAAATGTTTAATATTCTGCAGACAGAGAAAATTGCCCCGCAAGTGTACTCAATGGTGATAAAT
>CAXMSH010000043.1:0-7873 GCA_964195875.1 Thermodesulfovibrionia bacterium | reverse complement strand
ATTTTATTGTTCTCAGGATCCATGAAAAAGGCGAGAGGATACCCCTTACCATCGCGGATTCAGACTCTGATGAGGGAACAATTACCCTGCTCTTCCAGACAATTGGCAGGACAACGGAAGAACTTGGCAGGCTTAAGGCAGGGGATCAGATCAAAGATATTGCCGGACCATTAGGACACGCAACCCCGATTAAGCGCTACGGCCACTGCGTGCTTGTTGGAGGCGGTATCGGCACCGCAACTCTCTTTCCCATACTAAAGGAGCTGAATATGAAGCGGAACCGGACCACCGTGATCCTCGGAGCCAGAACAAAGGACCTGCTCGTGTGGGAAGATAAATTCAGGGAGAATTCAAACAACCTTATTATGACAACAGACGACGGGAGCTCAGGGAGAAAGGGACTTGTCACCGAGGCTCTCAAAGAAATCATCGGAAAAGAAAAGGTGGAGATCGTTATTACTGTAGGACCCGTCAGGATGATGCAGGCGGTCTCTCTCCTGACAAAGCCTCACGGGATTAAGACTCTCGTCAGCCTGAACCCTGTTATGGTAGAGGGAACGGGCATGTGCGGGGCATGCAGGGTAACTATTTCCGGCAAGACGAAATTTGCCTGTATAGACGGGCCCGAATTTGACGGTCATGAAGTCGATTTTGAGGAGCTGGCTCAGCGTCTGAATTTTTATAAAGATGAAGAGATGGAGTCTCTGAATAAATTTAAAGGTAAGAAATGTAAAAGAAAGTGTAAAAAGTGACGGGGGAAATATGAGAGTGAGGGACCCGGAAAAAAGGAAGCTGGATTTTAAGGAGGTTACCCTCGGCCTGACAGAGAAGCAGGCCGTCAGGGAAGCTGGGCGGTGTCTCCAGTGCAAAAAGCCTCTGTGTGTGAGCGGCTGTCCAGTGGAGATCGACATCCCGGCATTCATTTCAGCAATCCGTGACAAGGATTATACAGGAGGACTTAAGGTTATCAGGAGATACAACATGCTTCCTGCAATATGCGGGAGGGTATGCCCACAGGAGAACCAGTGTCAGGGTAAATGCATCCTCGGCAAAAAGAAGACTCCTATTGCGATCGGCGCGCTTGAGCGTTTCATGGCAGATTATGAAGCAAGTAAGAAACTGGCGGAAAAACCTGAAGTACCAAAGTCAAACGGCCGCAAGGTGGCGGTCGTCGGTTCCGGTCCGGCTGGGCTTACCGTGGCGGCTGACCTTGCAAAAATAGGGTATAAAGTCACTATATTTGAAGCGCTTCATGAAGCGGGAGGGGTGCTCACGTATGGCATACCGGAGTTCAGGCTTCCGCAGAAGATAATCGAAAGAGAGATAGATTACTTAAAAGGCCTTGGTGTTGAGATAAAACTTAACTGGGTTATCGGAAGAACACAGACCGTTGATGAACTGTTTGAGGATGGGTACAGGGCTATTTTCATCGGTGTAGGAGCGGGGTCCCCGAGGTACATGAACATCCCCGGAGAAAACCTTAACAATGTCTATTTTGCCTCTGAATACCTTACAAGGGTCAACCTCATGAAGGCGCATAAATTCCCTGAATACGGTACACCGGTAAAGAGAGGGAAAAGGGTTGCGGTTATCGGTGCGGGAAACGTTGCAATGGACGCTGCCAGGACAGCGGTCAGGCTGGGAGCTGAAAAGGTGTACATCGTTTACAGGAGGACCAGGACAGAGATGCCCGCAAGATACGAGGAAGTTGAACACGCAAAGGAAGAGGGGATAGAGAAGCTTTTTCTTTCCAGTCCAAAGGAGATAATCGGGGACAGGAATGGCTATGTCAAATCAATTCGATGTGATGCGATGAAGATGTGTGAGCCTGATGAATCAGGCAGAAGAAGGCCTGAGTGTTCAGGAGATGAGTTTATTCTCGACGTAGACCAGGTGATAATGGCGATCGGGCAGACATCAAGCCCCATTCTGGTTAAATCGATAAACAGACTGAAGCTCTGGGGAAAAGGCTATATCGAAGTGGATAAAGACGGCAGAACAAACATCCCGGGCATTTTTGCAGGCGGAGATATTGCAACCGGCGCGGCAACTGTCATAAGCGCCATGGGCGCGGGCAAGAGGGCCGCCAGAGCAATTGACAAATCTATCAGGGGTAAAAGGAAAAAGAAGAGATAACCAGCATTTGTCATTCCCCGATGAACCTTAATCTGCTTGCCAGTGATCGCCGTAATCTGTCATTCCGGCTTGTCCGGAATCCTTCTTACAAATAGATTCCGGACAAGCCGGAATGACTACTCAAATAGTTATTAACCAATAAGTGAGGGATTACCATTCCGAAGTTTTTTACTTCTCAATCCGAACGGCGCATGACTTGTATTCAGGGGTGCCGGCTATCGGGTCCCTGTGCTCTGAAGTCAGAGTATTGGAAAGTGTCTTCTGATGGTGGAAAGAGAGAAAGACGTTCCCCTTCTGTGAGCGGTCTGTTACCTTTACCCTGACCTTGATCTTACCCCTTCTTGAAGAGACCTTAACCATATCGCCGCTCTTGATCTTCAGCTGTTTTGCGTCCTCATGGCTTATCTCGATCAGCTCTTCAGGAACAAGCTCCATAATGCCGGGGACTCTCCTTGTCATCGAACCGTTATTGTAATGCTCGCGGATCCTTCCTGTAATAAGAACAAGCGGATATTTTTTATCAGGGACTTCACCCGAACCTTTATGGTCGAGCGTCATAAATAGAGCAAGCCCGTTATGTCTGGCGAAGAGGTCTGTGTACATAGTCGTAGTACCCGGATGGTCCTTTGTAGGACAGGGCCACTGAAGGCTTTCAGTCTCCAGGCGCTCATAACTTATACCGCCATAAGCTGGGGTTAAGCCCGCGATCTCGTCCATGATTTCAGAAGGACTGTCGTAGCTCTGTTTATAGCCCATCTTTGTTGCAAGCTCTGATATCACCTGCCATTCAGCCTTCCCGGCGAGGGGCTCAATCGCCTTTCTTACGCGCTGGACCCTGCGCTCCCCGTTAGTGAAAGTGCCGTTTTTCTCTGCAAAGCTTGCCCCCGGGAGTATCACGTCAGCATGCTTCGTCGTCTCTGTATGGAAGATGTCCTGAACAACAAGGAAATCAACAGACTCCAGCGCCTTGTTAACATGGTTGAGGTCAGGGTCGGTCTGGGCAGGGTCTTCGCCAAGTATGAAGAGGCCCTTGAACTTACCCCTCTTGCACTCATCAAGCATCTCAACAGACTTGAGTCCCGGTTTATCCATGATGGGGACCCCCCATGCCTTTTCAAACTTATCACGCACCTTTTTGTCTGTAACAGACTGGTATCCCGGCAATGTCGCGGGTAACGGGCCGAGGTCTGAAGCGCCCTGAACGTTGTTCTGCCCCCTTAGTGCCATAATCCCGGTTGAGGGCCGACATATATGTCCGCAGAGGATGGCGAGATTGGATATGGCCATCGCGTTCTCCGTACCGGTCTGATGCTCAGTCACCCCGAGGCCATATACTATCATCGCCTTGTCCGCGTGAGCGTAGAGGCGGGCCGCCTCCACTATCTTATCCTTTGAAACACCTGTAAGCTTCTCCACCTTCTTGAGATCATATGTGCTGACATGTTTTACAAACTCTTTATAACCCTCGGTCCTTTTATTTATGAACTTCTTGTTCTCCCAGCCTTTTTTGATAATCACATCGGCAAGTCCGTTCATCATCGCTATGTTGCTTCCGGGCTTGAGGTTGAGCCAGACATCGGCACGCTTTGCCATCCATGTGAGTCTCGGGTCGCCAACGATGAGTTTGGCACCGTTTCGAAGCGCTTTCTTTAGATAAAGTGAAACAATGGGGTGCGCCTCTGTCGGGTTTGAGCCGAAGAGGAAGAGCGTATCTATGTCCGGCATCTGCGCGAGTGAATTGGTGGCTGCGCCGGCTCCCAGGCTTGTTGCCAGACCGGCAACAGTAGGAGCGTGTCAGACACGCGCGCAGTTATCCACATTATTATTTCGGAAGACTGTGCGCGCGAATTTGGATAATAGGAAGTTCTCCTCATTTGTACACCTTGAAGATGAGAAGGCCCCAACGGTTTCGTTGCCATGCTTCTTCATCAGGCTTTTGAACTTCTTTGCGATAAGGTCAAGCGCCTCATCCCATGTTGCTTCCTGAAACTTCCCCCTCTTTTTGATAAGGGGTGTCTTTATCCTGTCTTTGCTATGTATGAAGTCATAACCGTATCTGCCCTTGATGCAGAGGTTTCCATGATTTACCGGCGCATCATAAGCGGAAGTCACCTTCACCACCTTCCCATCCCTGACATTCAGATCAAAGTTACATCCGGTCCCGCAATAGGAACAGGTGGTCCTGACCTTCTTCATATCATATGAACGCCCTTTTCCCCTTGCCTTCCTGTCGGTAAGCGCCCCTACAGGGCAGGTAGAGACACACTGTCCGCAGAACTCGCAGTTTTCAAGTGAGCGCGGCTTTCCATACGCGGTATCCGGCATGGAGTTAAAACCTCTTCCTGTAAGCTCAATCGTTCCCGCCATAACCACTTCATTACAAATCCTCGTGCATCTTCCGCAGAGAATACATTTGTTAGGCTCATATGTTATGAAGGGGTTGTCCTCCCTGATGGGAAGGGTCCATCTCTCCCCAGCAAAACGTCCTCCGTCAACATCATACCGGTAAGATAAGTCCTGAAGAGCGCATTCTCCGGTCTTCTCACACCTCATACAGTCATTAGGGTGATTGGACAGGAGCAGAGATACGAGGTTCTTTCTTATCCTCGTGATAGTATCATTTTCGGTTACGATCTCCATACCGTCTGTCACAGGCGTGGTGCAGGCGGGCAGAGGTCTCGGAACCCCCTTAATCTCAACAATACAGAGCCGGCATCCGCCGTAAGGCTCCAGCCTCTCATCATTACAGAGCGTAGGGATCTCTACCCCGATACGCTTGGCGGCAGAAAGTATCGTTTCATCCTTTTCACAGGACGCCGCGACACCGTCTATGATAATATTGATCTTTTTATCAGACATCAAAACCTCCGGTATAAGAGAAGTCTTTATAATTAAACTGTCTTTTTCAGTCTTTCAGCAGTCAGGCCAATACCCGACAGGAAAGAGTGTTCTATTTTATCGACCCAAACGGACACGCGTCGAAGCATGCCCCGCATTTAATACATTTTGATCTATCAATTTCAGCCGTCTTCTTCTTCTCCCAGATAATGGCGCCGGAAGGACAGGCACTGAAACACTTTCCGCACATCTTGCACAACGTTATATCAACAATATACTGACGAAGCGCCTCGCATACGCCGGCAGGACATATACCGTCCAGAATATGCGACTCATATTCATCCCTGAAGAAGTTGATGGTCGACAGAACAGGGTTTGGAGCCGACTGCCCCAAACCGCATAGCGAGGAGAGTTTAATATCCTTTCCAAGTTCCAGAAGGAGGTCTATGTCGCTCTTTTTACCCCTGCCCTCTGTTATCCTCGTCAAAATTTCAAGCAGCCTCTTTGTGCCTATCCTGCATGGGACACACTTGCCGCAGGATTCATTCTGGGTAAAGGAGAGGAAGAATTTTGACATATCCACCATACAGATGGTGTTATCCATTACGACCATACCGCCCGAACCCATCATGGAGCCTATCTCTGCAAGTGACTCATAGTCCACATTCATCTCTATATGGGATGCAGGGATACAGCCGCCTGACGGGCCGCCGGTCTGAACAGCCTTTAATGTACGGTCCTTCTTCTCCATCCCGCCGCCGATGTCATAGATTATCTCTTTCAGCGAAATCCCCATAGGAACTTCTATGAGGCCAGAGTTCTTTATCTTCCCGGTAAGAGCAAAGACCTTTGTCCCCTTGCTCTTTTCTGTTCCAATGGAGGAGAACCACTTGGCGCCTTTGTTGATTATAGCCGGCAGGTTTGCGAGAGTTTCAACATTATTAATAACAGTGGGTTTTCCCCACAGACCACGGTTTGCAGGAAAAGGCGGTTTAGAACGCGGCATTCCGCGCTTTCCCTCTATAGAAGCTATAAGCGCGGTCTCTTCACCGCATATAAACGCCCCCGCTCCCTCTTTTATCCTGATATTGAAATCAAACTTACTCTTAAAGATATTCTTTCCGAGATAGCCTTTCTTTACAGCTTCCTTTATGGCGATCTTGAGCCTTTCTATCGCGAGCGGGTATTCGGCACGTATGTATATGTAACCCAGGTTAGCTCCTATGGCATATCCCCCGATAATCATGCCCTCCAGCACGGCATGGGGGTTCCCCTCAATAACAGAGCGGTCCATGAACGCGCCGGGGTCACCTTCATCTGCGTTACAGATAATGTATTTTGTCTTCTCTTTGTTACTGCTGCAGAACTCCCACTTGAGCCCGGTAGGGAATCCCGCGCCGCCTCTGCCTCTCAGACCTGATTTCTTTATCTCTGCGATCACCCCGGCAGGCTTGACGGATAACGCCTTCTCAGCGCCCTTATATCCTCCTATTCCGACATAGGCGTTGATATCCTCGGGATCAATCTGTCCGCACTCTTTAAGAAGTATCTTGGTCTGCTTGTCATGGAAGGCGTGATAATCAGGTCCAACAAGCCACTTCTCAACCGGGTTGCCGTTTATTATGTGATCCTCAATTATGGTTTTTACCATCTCCGGGGTAAGAAGCTGGTAAGTTGCTGCTTTGCCGTCAACTATAACATCAACAAGAACGTCCTTAGCGCAGAACCCCCTGCACCCGGTCTTCTGCACGCACTTCTTCTCAATATTGGCCTTCAGCCCTTTGCCCTTAAGCTCCCTGACGAAAGTATCCATAACTTCCTGACTACCTGCCGCCAGTCCGCCTGTTCCGACACATACCCTTATCGTCAGATCTTTCAATGCCGGTTTTCTCCTTCTTGTTGTTGCCGCTTTACTCACTCTGCCCCCTTTTTAAATTCCTTCAGCATGGAGGATGCCGTATCAGGTGTTACCTTTCCATAAACCTTCTTGTTCGCTATCAGCACAGGCGCTATACTGCAGGCACCAACACATGCAACGTTCTCCAGAGTAAACTGAGCGTCGCCTGTTGTATCTTCACCCTTCGGGATCGCAAGGTCAGCCCTGATCCTGCTTATCACAGCTCCTGAGCCTTTCACATGGCACGCTGTGCCGCAGCAGGCCGTTAAGATATTCTTTCCCCGGGGTTTCAGGTAGAACTGCGAGTAAAAAGTCATGACTCCGTAAAAATTACTCGCGGGGATATTCAGTTTACCTGATAACCAGAAGACCATATCTTCAGGTATATAACCGAACATCTCCTGTATATCCTGGAGCAGGGAAATTATGCTGCCGCGCTCATCGTGATATTTCTTAATAATTTGTTCACGCTTATCAACTGACATTGGTTCTCCTGTTTTAGAAATCAAAATGGTTTATATTATACCCTATAAGATCAGAAATTTAAATCCGTAAATTCCTTTATATATTTATAAGAAATAAGATACTTCAAGCCATAAACTCTAAGTAACCTTGCCGTCCTTACGGCTGGTGTTGGCTTTAAAACAGATATTATATTCAGGAGGGGTTATGAAATACCAGATTGGCAATACCGGAAGAGTAATAGTGGCGAGATTTGAGGACAGGGATGATGTCGTCGGCGGGCTCGCTGAGATCGCAAAAAAAGAGGGCATCAAAGCCGGAATCGTACAGATTGTCGGCGGGATGAGGGAAGGCGATATTGTTGTCGGACCTGAGAGCGAAGATATGCCTCCTAAACCTGTGTGGAAGAGTCTCGGGGAAAGCCACGAGGTCTTCGGCTTCGGAACTATATTCTGGCAGGGAGATGAACCTAAAATACATTTTCACGGCGCATTCGGTAAAAAAGAGATGGTGAAGGTTGGCTGTCTGAGAAAAAACTCT
>CAXMSH010000042.1:6021-8168 GCA_964195875.1 Thermodesulfovibrionia bacterium | reverse complement strand
TTCGATTATGCGGCTTGGTTCTGAAGGTGCCGCAGACATCGCTGTCATCCCTTCCGGGTCAATCACCCTTGATATAGCCCTCGGCGTGGGCGGTTATCCAAGGGGGAGGGTCATCGAGATTTACGGCCCTGAGTCATCCGGGAAGACAACCCTTGCGCTGAATGCCGTTGCCCAGGCTCAGAAGGCGGGCGGATCGGCCGCTTTTATAGATGCTGAACATGCTCTGGATGTCTCGTACGCCGAAAAGCTTGGCGTAAATACAGCCGATCTCCTTATAAGTCAGCCCGATACAGGCGAACAGGCTCTTGAAGTCACAGAAACTCTGGTGCGGAGCGGGGCTCTCGATATAGTGGTAATCGATTCCGTTGCCGCCCTTGTTCCGCGTGCCGAGATCGAGGGGGAGATGGGTGCAAGCCTGCCCGGATTACAGGCAAGGCTTATGAGTCAGGCGCTCAGGAAACTTACCGCCTCGATCTCCAAGAGCCAGACGACCGTTATATTTATTAACCAGATCAGGATGAAGATCGGTGTTATGTTTGGTAATCCCGAGACAACATCAGGCGGTAACGCGCTGAAGTTCTACGCAACTATAAGACTTGATATAAGGAGGATCGAGAATATAAAGTCCTCCGCCCAGGAGTCTGTAGGGAACAGGGTCAGGGTCAAGGTACTCAAGAACAAGGTTGCCCCTCCGTTCAGGCAGGCGGAGTTTGACATATTCTTTAACGAGGGAATCTCTCGGGTCGGGGAGCTGATAGATCTCGGCGTTATGAAGGAGTTAATAGATAAGTCCGGGTCCTGGTATTCCTATGGCGGTAATCGTATAGGTCAGGGCCGGGAGAATGTAAAACAATACCTCAAAGGCAACCCCGAGATATCACTTGAGATCGAGACAAAGGTCCTCGAGGCGTTTGATCTTAAAAGGTAGTTCCTTATGGGCGATATAATAAATAAAATACTGTTATCAAATTTCCCGGCAGTTCTTTTTCCTAAAAGGAACGGCCAAGAGGAGGTAGGTCATGGCAACTAATATTAATACACTCCTGAAAAAGGCTATTGAGAAAGGCGCGTCAGATCTGATAATAAAAGCCGGGAGTCAGCCTATTGTCCGTATTGACGGTAGTCTGGCACCTTTAGAAGACACCGGGAAGCTTACAGCGGATGATACCAAAAAGATGGCCTTTGAGGTTATGACTGAAAGGCAGAGGGAGCTTTTTGATCGTAAAAACGATATCGATATTTCATACAGCATACCGGGTGTGGGCAGGTTCAGGTGTAACGCTTTCTACCAGAGAGGCACTACCAGTATGGTGTTAAGGGTCGTGCCGATGAAGCCCTTTAGTCTGGAAGAGCTGAATATGCCCCCTGTACTTAAGAAGATATCTCTGGAACCGAGGGGACTTGTTCTGGTAACAGGGACAACCGGAAGCGGTAAGTCCACTACCCTGGCAGCTATGGTTGATTTTATAAACAACAACAAGCCAAACCATGTAATAACGATTGAAGACCCGATCGAGTATCTTCATAGAGACAAGATGAGCGTCATAAACCAGAGGGAGATAGGTGCTGACACCGAATCCTTCAGCAAGGCGTTGAGGGCTGCGTTGAGGCAGGATCCGGATGTAATCCTGGTTGGAGAGATGCGGGATTTTGAGACTATACAGACCGCTATCATTGCTGCCGAGACCGGACATCTTGTTCTAAGCACCCTGCATACAGTTGATACTGTTGAGACCATAAACAGGATCATATCGGTATTCCCTCCTTATCAGAACCAGCAGATAAGACTGCAGCTCGCCGCTGTTCTTAAGGCTATCGTATCGATGAGGCTAATGCCGAAGGCCGACGGTGTCGGAAGGGTGCCTGCTGTTGAGATCCTGATGGCGACAGAGAGGATAAAGGCGTGTATTGAGGATGCCGATCAGACCAAGTTAATACATGATGTTATCGCCGAAGGCTACAGCCAGTACGGTATGCAGACATTTGATCAGTCCCTTTTCAATCTTTTTAAAGAGAATCTAATAACATATGAGGAGGCTTTGAGCAGGGCCACAAGACCCGATGATTTCACGCTCAGGGTGAAGGGCATTACCTCAATCAAGGAAGTGTGGGATGGCGATAAGGAGTTTTTGAGTGACGAGCAGCCC
>CAXMSH010000042.1:0-6011 GCA_964195875.1 Thermodesulfovibrionia bacterium | reverse complement strand
ATTACGCGTTTAAACTTCTCAGTTACCGCTCAAGAAGCCGCAGTGAGATGATCGAGAGGCTTAAAAAGAAAGGTTTTATCCATCAGGAGACGGAAAGAACCATTCGTTATCTTCAGGACAGTGGTTTTATAGAGGACAGGGCACTTGCAAAAGAACTCTTCACTAACGCGGTTGAGAGAAGGTCTCTGGGCAGAATGGGCATCAGGGCGTTCCTCGGCAGACGCGGAATCGATAAGGAGCTCATAAACGAGACTATATCTATCCATACCCGGGATATGGAGATGGAATCTGCCGACAGGTTTACAAGGAAGAGGTTAGAGAACCTTAAAAGCTATCCTGATGATGTAAAGAGAAGGAGAATCCGGGCTGCACTTTATAGAAGGGGTTTTTCAGCTGAAATAATCCGGGAGGCTGTTAAATCTGTATTATAGTCATAGCTTTCCTGTCCTTCCTTATGATTTCCCACATGAAAGTATTCCTGATTTGTCATTCCGGCTTGTCCGGATTCGTATTACAGAAACGATTCCGGACAAGCCGGAATGACAGACTGTTGCCACCCATAACTTAGGGATTACAAAACGTTCAGTTTATCTGTTCATTATTTTGATATAATACGGTATCATATACAGGGGCTTGTATTTTAAGGATTTTTTGTAACAACTAAGGTCTCCCCCTTTTTCTCCTCGGCGAATCCGCCTGAGGCGGAGAAAAAGGGGGATTAAGGGGGGATTATTAAATAATATATTCATTGAATAAATCTCCCCTGACCCCTCTTTGCCAAAGAGGGGGTAAAGAAAATATCTCTGAGCAGTTAAGGGTTTTTTGTAACAAATCATGAAAAGCGATGAAATAAGAAGGTTGTTTTTAGAGTTCTTCAGGCAGAAGGGTCATGAGGTGCTTCCCAGCTCGTCCTTGATCCCGCAGGATGATCCCACACTTCTCTTTACGAATGCGGGCATGGTTCAGTTTAAATCACTCTTTCTGGGAGACGAGGAAAGACCATACAAGAGAGCTGCTACTTCACAGAAATGTTTAAGGGCGGGCGGGAAACACAATGACCTTGAGAATGTCGGCAGGACCGCGAGACATCACACCTTCTTTGAGATGCTCGGCAATTTTTCCTTTGGCGACTATTTCAAAAGAGAGGCTTCACAGTGGGCATGGGAGTTTCTGACGGAATGGGTCAAGCTTCCGGCTGACAGGCTTATGATCACTGTTTATGAAAAGGATGATGAAGCAGCAGATATCTGGCGTAATCATGTAGGTGTCCCGGAAGACAGGATCTTCAGGCTTGGTGAAAAGGATAATTTCTGGCAGATGGGAGAGACAGGCCCATGCGGACCGTGTTCCGAAATCCTTCTGGATCAGGGCCCTGAGATGAGCTGCGGCAGAGGTGATTGCAGGGTCGGTTGTGACTGTGACAGGTATCTTGAGATCTGGAACCTGGTATTCATGCAGTACAACAGGGACTCTTCCGGCGAGTTGACGCCCCTTCCAAGCCCAAGCATCGATACCGGCATGGGTATAGAGCGGCTCGCGGCTGTTCTACAGGGTAAAAATAACAATTTTGACACAGATCTGTTTAGTCCCATTGTAGGGAAAGTTGAGGAGGTTTCAGGAAAGAGATACGGAATCGACCACTCAACTGATACATCAATCCGTGTTATTGCCGATCATGTCAGGGCAGTGGCGTTTGTACTGTCTGAGGGACTTATTCCTTCAAATGAGGGAAGGGGTTATGTGCTGAGACGGATCATAAGGAGGGCCGCAAGACATGGGTATATGCTTGGAATTAAAGAAACCTTCCTTCACAGGTTAATAGATACTGTTATTGAGCTCATGTCAGAGGCATATCCTGAACTTCTTGATGATCCCGGCAGGTGTAAAAAGGTGCTGAAGTTTGAAGAGGAGAGGTTTGCTCATACCCTTTCATCCGGCATGGATATACTGAACAGTTTGGTAAAGAGTCTCAAGTCGGCAGGAGAGCGTGTCTTCCCCGGGATGGAGCTCTTTAAACTATACGACACTTTTGGTTTCCCTCTTGATCTTGTGCAGGATATAGCTTCAGATAACGGTCTTGAGGTTGACGAGGAGGGTTTTACCAGAGAGATGGAGGTCCAGAAGTCCATGGCAAGGGCTTCATGGACAGGCGCCGAGGTTGGCGCTTCCAGCCCTTACAAAGAGGTTCTTGGAGATATCCCTCAGACAGATTTTCTCGGGTATGAAAACCTGGAAGCCGGGGGCGCGGTAATCGCATTGATAAAAGACGGGGTGATGCTGGATAAGGCGGGGGAAGGGGATGAAGTCGAAATTGTTCTTGACAGAACTCCGTTTTATGGTGAATCGGGAGGCCAGGTCGGTGATAGGGGTTCGATCAGGGCTGACGGACTGCGTATCGAGGTGAAGGACTCAAAGAGGTTCAATGATATCATCCTTCATTCTTGCACTATAAAGAGGGGGGGAGTCAGTAAGGGTATGGAGGTTCGTGCATCTGTTGATGGAACCAGAAGAAGGTCGATCATGCGTAACCACACCGCCACTCACCTTCTTCATACTGCTTTAAGAACTGTTCTCGGTGATCACATAAAACAGTCGGGCTCTCTCGTGGACTCTGACAGGCTAAGGTTTGATTTTTCTCACTTTTATCCTGTTGATGATAAGGAGCTTCGCGAAGTTGAAACGCTTGTTAATGAGAAGATTATGGAGAACCTTCCTGTAAACCTTAGCATAACGTCTCATAGTGACGCGGTCTCCAGCGGTGTTACCGCGCTATTTGGAGAGAAATATGGTGATAAAGTAAGGGTTGTAAGGGCAGGAGATTTCAGTGCCGAGCTGTGCGGAGGGACGCATTGCAGCGCTACCGGGGAGATAGGACCGTTCAGGATAATCTCGGAGGGAAGCGTTGCCTCAGGATTGAGAAGGGTGGAGGCTGTAACAGGGTTTTCAACGTTTGAATATATAGGGCTCAGGGCTGATGAATTAAGGAAGACTGCCGCTATGCTGAAAGTCGGTGAACTGCATGTCTCTGAAAGGCTCGGTAAGATGATAAATGAATCAAAGGCGTGCGAAAAAGAACTCAGGGGTATAAAGGGCAAGGCGATGGTAAGAGGTCTTGACGATATCATGGAGAGTGTAGTCAATGTCGACGGGGTAAAGGTTCTTTCATTTAAACTTGAAGGGCTTGACTTGAAGGCCCTAAGGGAACTTGCTGACAAACTGAAGGACAGGGTCGGTTCAGGAGTGATTCTTCTGGGGTCCGTTCTTAACGGGCAGGCGTCTTATGTGTCTGCCGTAACAAAGGATATGACCACAAGGTTCAATGCCGGCAAGATACTTAAGGAGATTACCGGCGGGAAGGGTGGTGGAAGGGCTGATATGGCACAGGGCGGCACCGGAGATACAGGCGGGCTTGATAAGGCGATAAATTCCGTTGTTGGTATCATAAAAAGAATCAGCCACGAATAAACACGAATTTTCACAAATTAATCTTGACAAGCTTATAATGCCTAAGTTGAGCGATTCTTTTATGAAGACATAGATTATTTTATGAAAATATAATCACCTAATTAGTGTCATTCCCGCTTGTCGGGAATCCTCTTACAGCAACGGAAGATTCCGGACAAGCCGGAATGACATAAATCAGAAGATATGACATTTATATTACAGACATCTATAGTTAGTATTCGTGTTAATTCGTGGTAAAAGAAAAGGAGGTAAATTATGTCAATTTTTGATTTTGCGCATAAGGCTCTTATGGCCGGTCTTGGTATGCAGGATATGGTAAAGAACTTTGTTGATGAGCTTGTTGAGAAGGGTGAACTGAACGAGAGCCAGGGTGCCAAACTTATCAAGGAATGGTCGGAAAAGGCCGGAGGCTCAAAAGAGGAGTTCGACAGGAGCCTGAGGGAGTTTATTGACAGGGCCGTTGAAAAGGTCAACTTCCCTACAAGAAAAGAGGTTGAAGAAATTAATGAAACAGTACAGGCCCTGTCATTAAGACTAAAGATACTTGAAGAATCATCTTCTGTAAAAGATAAACCCGAAAATTCTTAGAAAGGTATATGGCTGTTACAGGCATCCTAAATTTTTTAAGGACCTTCAGGAACATCGGCCGTGTAAGGCAGGTTGTTAATGTCTTCCTGAAGCACGGTTTCGGGAGGGTCATAGAGCAGTTAAACCTGCATCGTTTTATCCCGCTCAGAAAACGTTTCAAGGCATTCGGTTACTGGCCGGATAGCGAGAAGCACACTAAACCCCAGAGACTGAGGATAGCCTTCAGCGAGCTGGGCCCGTCATTTATCAAACTTGCTCAGCTCCTCTCTTCAAGGCCTGATCTCATAACCCCGTCATACGCGGATGAGTTCAAGAAGCTTCAGGATGATGTGCCTTCATTCCCTGCAGAAGAGGCTAAGAGGATTATCGAATCCGAGCTTGATATACCCCTTAATGATCTCTTCTCAGGATTTGATGAGATCCCTGTAGCGGCGGCTTCAATTGCACAGGTTCATAACGCCGTCCTGAAAAGTGGGGAGAAGGTTATCGTCAAGATACAGAGGCCCCGGATACGGGAAATTATTGATACAGATATCGCTATCCTGAGCTTTATCGCCAGGCTTATGGTTAAGTATATCCCTGAAAGCAACATGTTTAACCCTACAGGGATAGTGGAGGAGTTTTCAAAGAACGTAAAGAAAGAGCTGGACTTTGTAAGCGAGGCAAGGAACGCGCAGCGTTTCAAAAAGAACTTTGCCGAGGTTGGTGATATATGCATTCCCGTGGTTTATCCCGAACTGGTATCCGAAAAGGTTATCGTAATGGAGAGGCTTGCAGGGGTAAGGATTGATGACATACGAGAGATAGATGCTTTAGGCCTTGACAGGGCAAGACTCGCAAAGATTGGGGTTGACGCATATTTCAAGATGATCTTTGAGGACGGATTTTTTCATGCAGACCCTCATCCCGGTAATATATTTGTAATGCCGGACGGCAGGCTGGGCATCATGGACTTTGGTATAGTCGGCTGGTTGACTCCTGAGATCATGGAGAATATGGCCAGCGCTCTTTTGGCGGTCATAAAAAAGGATTTTGACCTCCTCGTCTCACAGTATGTTGAACTGGGACTGATCTCTGAGGAGGTCGATACAGAGGCTTTCAAGAGGGAGTTCAAGGCCGACCTTGCCGATGTAATTCAGCCCCTGTATGATTTAAAGATCTCGGAGGTGAACTTTGAAGATTATCTGGAGACACTGACTCACCTCGCTGTAAAACATGGGCTCAAGATCCCTTCTGACCTGTTACTGATGAATAAAACCATGCTGATACTCGACAATATAGGAAGGCAGCTTGATCCCGACTTTAACTTTATGACTGCCGCGGAGCCCTACGCGACCAGTCTTGTCAAGAGAAGGATGAATCCTGCAAGGCTGTTTGAGAAGGTAAAGGAGAATTTCTCAGAGATAAGTGACCTTATTCAGACTACACCAAAACAACTGAACGTATTTCTCAGGAAGACGCTGAAGGGGGAGATCAGCTTTAAGGTCCACCCTGTGGGCATGGATAGACTGATAAAGGATATCGACCGTTCAAGTAACCGCCTTGCCTTCAGTGTAATAGTTGCCGCGATCATCGTTGGTTCCTCTCTGCTCGTTCAGTCAGGGCCAGCCGGAATGGCCTTCGGGTTGCCGATTATCGGCGCGATAGGCTTCTTTATAGCATTTATACTGGGTGTGTGGCTCCTTATATCCATACTCAAATCGGGACGGTTTTGATTATTTCTTATTTATTGTAGGATTAAAGGTATTAGGATGCTCTTTTTATTCATCAGAGCATAAAAAGGAGGCTGTCTTATGACTATCGAGGAGCTTAAGAAATACTGTGATGAAGAGTTTGGAAATATAGACAGGGTTAAGAAGGAGCTTTTTTCACTCTACAGCCCTGAGAAACCTGAATACTCAACCCCAGAAAAGGCGGCTTTAGCTTCATTTGTCATAAACATATACGGCGGTATTGAG
>CAXMSH010000041.1:0-8267 GCA_964195875.1 Thermodesulfovibrionia bacterium | reverse complement strand
CATATCAAATTCTCCTCATATAATTAATACCTAAATTAAGAGATTCTAACTATTCTTCGCTTTTTCTGTCATTCCGACTTGTTCGGAATCGTTCCCCTATATTTAAGAAAGATTCCGGACAAGCCGGAATGACAAATAGTACTAGCCAAGCCTGAACCATTTGGTACAGGGCAAGCCGGAATAACAGACTTTATTTTTCACCCCTACCATCTATCTCATTGCAGGATTTACATCATTCATATCTCAAGGGTTCAACAGGATCAAGTCTGGAGGCCTGCCATGAAGGATATATAGTGGCCAGAAAACTGATAAGAATCGCCGCCGAAGGAACCACTATAAAATCAAACAAAGACATCCTCACTGGAAGATAGCTTAAGTAATAGACATCAGCGGGGAGAGTTATGAACTTGTATGTCTTAAGTAACCTGCAGACAAGATATCCGCCTGCTACACCGATAACCGTTCCTGTTATCCCGATTACAAGTCCATGTATCATAAAGATTGACATGATACCCCTGCCTGTTGCCCCCATCGCTCTTAAGATCGCTATCTCCCGGGCCTTCTCCATAACGATCATGATAAGATTACTTATGATGTTAAACGATGCGACAATTACTATGAGAGTCAGTATGATAAACATGACTATCTTTTCCAGTTTAAGCGCTGAAAAGAGGTTCCTGTTCATCTGCATCCAGTCCCTTGCGTAATAGGGTACTCCAAGAGCAGACTCTATATTCTCCGCTATATTCTCCGCCTTGTATATATCAAGCACCTTTACTTCAATCCCTGAAACCGCATCATTAAGGCTGAAAAACTTTTTGGCCTCTTCAATGTTAATAAAAGCAAGACTCGAGTCATACTCATACATCCCCGCGTCAAAAAGAGCAACAAGCCTGAACCTTTTCATCTTCGGTAACATCCCAAGCGGCCCTATTTCACCTGATGGAGAGATAACATCTATCTCGTCACCGCGGGCAAGTCCCAGGGTCCTTGAAAGCTCCATACCTATTATTATTCCCGGCATACCATCAGCTGTCTTAAGCTCATCGACTGTGCCTTGCTTCAGTTTCTTTAATATCGCTGTTGTCCCGGGGCCTGTGACAGGGTCAATACCTTTCATAACAACACCTTGTGCCCTGTCGCCGTATCTTATCATGACCTGACCATAAACATACGGTGAAGAGGCGGTAACGCCGGATAAGGCATTGATCTTGTCCCTTGCCGACTTCTGCCCCTCCATCCTTCCCTTATAACTCTGCACCACAATATGTGAATTAACACCAAGAATTTTACCCTGAAGATCTTCATGAAAACCATCCATCACAGAGAGCACTATAATCAGGGCCATGACACCAAGCGAAACTCCGCCAATGGATATCAGAGTATTAATTGAGATGCCGCCCTGTCTCTTTCTTGACCGGGAATAACGGAGTGCTATGAATATTTGATACGGAAGGTTCATTTCGATTATTTAGCCACTGACTTACACAGACTAAAACATTTCTTCTCTAAAAAAAAGCAATAAAAGATTTATTTGTCTAATTCTTTATTAAGTCTGTGAAAGTCAGTGGCAAAAAACTATTTTTCAGGTCTCAGTTGAGGGAACAAAATAACATCCCTTATTGAGGGAGAATTGGTTAAGATCATAAGGAGTCTGTCAATCCCTATGCCCTCTCCAGCCGCTGGAGGCATGCCATATTCAAGGGCCCTTATATAATCTTCATCCATATGATTTGCTTCCTCGTCACCCATCTTCCCTGCCTCGACCTGTTTCATAAATCTCTCTCTCTGGTCAGAGGGATCATTAAGCTCCGAGAATGCGTTTGCTACCTCCCTGCCGCCAATAAACAACTCAAACCTCTCAACAAGATCAGGTGAATCCTTTTTACGTTTGGCCAGCGGAGAAAGCTCAACCGGATAATCCATAATAAAAACAGGCTGGATAAGCCTGGGTTCAACCTTCTCCTTAAATATCTCATCCAGTATCTTTCCGTGCGCGGCATTCTTATCAATATCAATTTTATTTTTTAAGGCATAATCCCTGGCATTAACAGCATCACTGAATACCTCAGGATCTACCCCTTCATTCTCCATCGCCTCAAGCATGGTCAACCTGCGCCAGGGGGGGGTAAAGTCAATGAGGGTGCCGGTATCGTCTCCGAACTGTACTGACAGTCCCCCGACAGTCTCCATGCAAACAAATGTAATAAGCTCCTCAGTAAGGTCCATAAGATACAGGTAGTCCGCATAGGCTATATAGAATTCCAGCATCGTGAACTCGGGGTTGTGTTTTGTGGAGATACCTTCGTTCCTGAAGTTCTTATTAATCTCGTATACCTTCTCATATCCGCCGACAAGCAGTCTCTTCAGGTAGAGTTCAGGGGCTATCCTGAGATAGAGTTCAATATCCAGAGCATTATGATGAGTCCTGAACGGTTTTGCGGCGGCGCCTCCCGGAATCTTGTGCATCATAGGGGTCTCAACCTCTTCAAAACCGCGAGAATCAAAGAAATTTCTGATCGACCTTATCAGCCTGCTCCGCCTCATAAAGGTTTTCCTGACATGAGGATTAACTATAAGATCAACATAACGCTGTCTGTAGCGTATCTCGGTGTCCTTAAGCCCGTGCCATTTTTCAGGCAAAGGTCTCAGCGATTTACAAAGAAGCCTGAAATCACTTACCTCAATGGTTAATTCATTCGTCCGGGTCCTGAACAGGTGCCCGCTAAGACCGACTATGTCACCAATATCGAGCTGCTTCAGAATACCAAAGTCCTCACCTATCAGATCTTTCTTGAAATAAACCTGTATCTTACCCGAGGCATCCTGAATATTCGCGAATGCGGCCTTTCCAAAATCCCTGAAAGAGACTATCCGGCCTGCTATAGTACAGACGTGCCTGGCTGTTTCAAGTTTCTCTTTCTCAGTCTCTCCATATTTAGTGATAATATCAGCGGCCTTGTCACTGACAGAAAAAGCTCCGCCATATGGATCGACACCAGCATCACGCAGACACTCAAGTTTCTTAATCCTTTCCTGTATAAGCTCGTTAATCTCTTCCATTGTTCACCTTAAAGTGTTTGGAGATTGATAATAGAAATATGTCCCTGGGTGAGATGATTGGCAACTGTTACTCAAGAAAACTCGAAAGTATCTTTGTCTTCTCCTCAATCATTCTGTCAATACTTTCCTGTTTAAGCCTTGTCTTGAAGAGTTCATCTGCTATGCCAAAAGCGGCCATAATAGCGGCCTTCCCATGATTCACATTCGGAGCAGCGGAGTATATCTCTTTCAGTCTCTTATCAACATATTCAGCCAGTTCTTTTATATAATCTTCGTCTTCCTCAGTCTTGATTGTATAACTCTGCCCAAGTATCTTGATCTCAACAGATCGCATCTAATCCACCTTAGTATCCTGAATTTATGTACTTCCCTTGCAGTATCAGGTACTGCAATTATATATTAAAGCTCTACAGCCTCAAGTTCCTTTATCAAATCCTCAACCTGGGTCCTGACAGTTTCACGCTCTGAATTGAGTTTTTCTATATTCGCCTTCAGCTTATCGACATCCTTGAGTTCCTGTTTCAATTCATTAATCTGCTGGTCTTTTTCACTCAAAGCTTCCTGATGTTTCTCTATCTTTTCCCCAAAGTTCCGGTTCTCTACTGTTAAAACCTTTATCTTATCAATCACCTTTATAATCTTCTCTTCAAGCATCTCTATATTGTTCACAGAAAACTCCTCCTTAAGAAATTCAGTTTCATACAGCTCCGCATGCAGTAACTTATCAAAAGCAAACTAAAATGTAAACCCCTTGTTATGAGTCATATAGCTGAACTACTATAATAAACTCATGGCATTCAGTTAGTCAAAGGAGATCAGACGATAAACCTGAAGAATTCAGGACTGGAATAGAGAGCGATGGTTAAAAAAATGGAGGCGACGAGCGGATTCGAACCGCTGCATAAAGGTTTTGCAGACCTCCCCCTTAGCCACTTGGGTACGTCGCCATGATAAAGATAATTTCAGTTTCTAACTCTTTAATATACAAAATATTTTTGTTTTATGGCAAGCTGGGTCTGTTTAAAAGCCTGAATATAACCCTGTTTTCTTTGTGAAAACAAAGAGGGGGGACCTTTGTGCCTATGTACCTTTGTCCCTTTGCACCTGAGAAGTTACGTTTTCTGTTAACTTTATGCTATTAATCGTCTATAATATTCAGTAAATAAATGCTCATCAGAGGTAGAGTGGATAATAAGATAGAATCAACAGGATATAAGGATTGTCATTCCCGCTAAGTCGGGAATCCTACACCTCTTTGATTCCGGACAAGCCCCGAAGTATCCCCCGAAGAATCGGGACAGGCGGGACAGGCCGGAATGACGAATAGAGACAGGCCCTCTTTTCCAAAGAGGGGAAGAGAAAATTAAAATATTGACACACTCAATTATCCTAAAACCCATACAATGATATATCCAGACAAAAAAGAATTTATTGCTAAAACCAGGGAGGGTAATCTTATCCCTGTCTACAGGGAAATCCTTGCTGACCTTGAAACTCCTTTATCCGCCTTCCTCAAGCTAAAAGGAAAGACAGGTTTCCTGCTTGAGAGTGTTGAGGGTGGAGATAAATGGGCGAGATATTCTTTTATAGGCAGCAACCCGTCCCTGACAATAGAGGGCAAAGGCAGGAATATAATTATTAAAAAGGGTGGAGTCAGGAAGAAAGTAAGCTTTGTCAAAGACCCCCTTGAAGTTATCTCTGCAGAATTAAATAAATTCAGACCTGTAATCATTCCCGGACTTCCAAGGTTCTTCGGAGGCTTCGTCGGTTACATAGGTTATGATACAGTCCGCTATTTTGAGAAGATCCCTGACAGCAAACACAAAGGGCTTAATCTTCCCGACCTCTTTCTGATGTTAACCGATACCATGCTGGTGTTTGATAACCTGAATCAGACTATCAAGGTAATCTCCAATGCTTATACGGAAGACAGGAGCCCGGATGAGGCTTATGAAAGAGCCATCGAAAAAATTGATCTGATAGTCAGTAAACTGATGAAGAGGGTCCCCCTGCCAAAGAAGAGATCAAAACCAGGGAATAAACTGAATAAATCATTTACCTCAAACTTTGAAAAAGAGGCATTTAAAAAGGCTGTCGTCAGGGCAAAAGAGTATGTGAAAGCAGGAGACATCATACAGGCCGTAATATCACAGAATTTTGAAAGAGAAGTTGATATTAACCCCTTAAACGCGTACAGGGCCTTGAGGGTTATTAATCCTTCTCCTTACATGTTCTATCTGCAAACCGGCAAATGCACACTTGTCGGTTCTTCACCTGAGGTACTTGTCAGACTCGAAGAGAACCGTGTTGAGCTTAGACCCATAGCAGGCACACGAAGAAGGGGCAGAAATGAAGATGAAGACGATAAACTGGAAAAAGAACTCCGGGCAGATCCTAAGGAGTTAGCAGAACACATAATGCTGGTTGATCTTGGCAGAAACGATGTCGGAAGAGTCGCTGAAACAGGTTCTGTCAAGGTTACAGAACTGATGAATGTTGAAAGGTACTCGCACGTCATGCATATCGTATCAAACGTTACTGGCAGACTGGCGGACGGTCACAACGCCTTTGACGTTCTCAGGGCTTCATTTCCCGCGGGAACGGTGACAGGCGCTCCAAAGATAAGGGCTATGGAGATTATAGAGGAGCTTGAGCCGGTCAGAAGGGGACCGTATGCAGGCTGTGTCGGATATTTTGACTTCTCAGGTAATATGGATATGTGTATTACAATAAGGACCATCATATTTAAAGGGGAGAAGGCCTACATACAGGCCGGGGCAGGTATTGTTGCTGATTCAGACCCTGAAAGTGAATATATGGAGACCGTGAACAAGGCCAAGGGAATGTTTAAGGCGATCGAGATGGCGGAAACTGATTTAAGTTAGAATAATTAACCACGAATATTTATATATCTGTAATAATTTTATCGCACATATGGGAATAGTGAAGGTAATAAGATGGAATCAACAGGTTTGTAATATGGATTGTCATTCCGGCCTGTCCCGATACTTTGGGGCTTGTCCGGAATCGCTGTAATCCTACCCTCTTTGATTCCGGACAAGTTTACCCGCCTATGGCGGCGCCAAGGGCGACCAGGGCCGGAATGACAAACAGCTGAGTTCGTGGTTAAGATAAGGGGTAACTCATGCTTTTAATGATCGACAACTATGATTCATTCACCTATAACCTTGTACAGTATCTGGGGGAACTGGGTGAAGATATAAGGGTATTCAGAAATGACAGGATAACGGTCCCCGAGATAGAGGAGTTGAAACCTGAAAAGATCGTCATCTCTCCCGGACCCTGCACACCCAAGGAAGCCGGAATATCCGTGGATGTAATAAAGCATTTTTCCGGTAAGGTCCCGATCCTTGGAGTATGTCTCGGCCATCAATCTGTTGGAGCGGCATACGGAGCGGAGATAGTCAACGCGCCGAGACTTATGCACGGCAAAACATCGAGTATCACTCATGACGGAAAAACCATCTTCAAGGGGCTTCCCAGCCCATTTGAAGCAACACGTTATCATTCCCTTATTATAAAACCGGATACACTGCCTGATTGCTTCGAGATATCGGCCTGGACTGACAGAGATGAGATTATGGGTATAAGACATAAGGATCATATTCTGGAGGGGGTGCAGTTTCATCCTGAATCCATACTGACAGTCGTTGGGAAAGATCTGTTGAGGAATTTCCTGGGCTTAAATTAAAGCGGTTTTCTCCTAGTCACTGCCCGGTATTTTAGTAGTCCCGGAACCGGGCCAAAACAGATTATGGGCATAGTAACTCGTCGCTTCAATCTTCTGTCAAAACACTGCCATCCCAAAAACCATAATGCCGGATAAAGATATTAAACAATATAAGTCTCCCGACAATATAGTATTCAGGGCGCGAGGTCTTACCAAGGTATACGACATGGGTGAGATACAGGTGCACGCCCTTAGAGGTATTGATCTGGAACTTTATGCCGGAGAACTGGTAGTTTTACTCGGACCTTCAGGCAGTGGAAAATCCACACTCCTGAATATACTCGGAGGCCTTGATACTGCTACCAGCGGCCAGGTGACCTACCACGATAAGGATCTTACATCTGCCGGCGACAGGGAACTCACTGAATACAGAAGGCACCACGTTGGTTTTGTCTTCCAGTTTTACAACCTAATACCAAGCCTTACTGCATTAGAGAACGTAGCTGTCGTTACCGAAATTTCAAAAGAACCTATGCCCCCTGAGGAGGCCCTTACGAGAGTGGGGCTTGCCGACCGTCTTGACCACTTTCCCTCTCAGCTTTCAGGCGGGGAACAGCAGAGGGTTGCAATCGCCCGGGCGGTCGCCAAGAGGCCGGAGGTTCTTCTCTGTGATGAACCGACCGGCGCCCTTGATTCAACAACAGGTATAGTGGTTCTCGAGGCCCTGGAACGCATTAACAGGGAACTGAGTACGACCACGGTCCTGATTACCCATAATTCAGATATAGCCGATATGGCAGACCGCGTAATCTACCTTAGCAACGGGCTCATAAGCAGGATAGAAGCAGTCGGGAAGAAGAAACAGCCTCACGAACTGAAGTGGTAGTAAAAACTGTGTCCGGTGTCCGGTGTCCGGTTTCCGGAAACTGGAAACTGGCATCCGGCAACTGAAATATGAAGATACTTGACCGCAAACTCCTTCGAAATATCTGGGGAATGAAGGGACAGGCACTTGCGATCTCCCTCGTCATAGCTAGCGGTGTCGCCACTTTTATCATGTCAATTAGCACAATGCACTCCCTGAAGCAGACCCAGACCGTCTTTTACAGGGATTATCGGTTTGCTGATGTATTTGCCTCGATGAAGCGTGCTCCTGAAAGTCTGAAATACCGGATTCAGGAGATTCCCGGGGTGGAGAGGCTTGAATCCCGTGTGGTTGCCCCTGTAAAGATTATTATCCGTGATTTCCCCGACCCTGTAACAGGGCAGTTAATCTCAATACCCGATATCGGTGAACCACTGCTTAACAGACTGTATCTCAGGCAGGGAAGACTGCCGGAACCGTTTCGTGACAATGAGGTAGTGATCGGTGAGGCATTTGCCGAAGCACACGGCTTTTTACCCGGAGACGATCTCGGTGTTGTTATTAACGGGAAGATTAAAAATTTCTTAATAGTCGGGATAGCACTTTCTCCCGAACACATATACCAGATGCCCCCGGGAGCATTCTTCC
>CAXMSH010000040.1:0-8293 GCA_964195875.1 Thermodesulfovibrionia bacterium | reverse complement strand
CTGAAAGGACGATCGTAATTGTCGGACGTGCATACAATTCTTTTGATCCTGGCATTAATCTTGAGATTCCCAAAAAGCTGGCGGCCCTCGGCGTCTTTTCCATTCCCCAGGACTTTCTTCCTATAGATTCCATCGATATATCCGCCCAATGGTCAAACATGTACTGGAGGTCTGGACAGAGGATTCTTCAGGCCGCGGAGATTGTAAGGAACAACCCAAGGCTCTTCCCCTTGTATATTGGGAATTTTTCCTGCGGACCTGATTCGTTCATACAGAGGTGTTTCCATGAAGCCATGTCTGAGAAGCCCTTTCTTCATATCGAGATAGATGAGCATAGCGCTGACGCGGGTGTTATCACAAGATGCGAGGCATTTCTGGACAGCATCAGCGGCAGAAAAGAGATTCATGCCGGTGAACCAAAACGAGTCAGGCCGTTCTCTATCAATAAGGGAGGACGCAAAAGGACAGTTTATATTCCAAGGATGTCCGATCATACTTTGGCCCTTGCGGCGGCCTTTGAGACCTGCGGCCTTGATGCCGAGGTTATGGAAAGGACCGATATGGAGGCGGTTAAACTCGGAAGACAGTATGTCTCCGGTAAAGAGTGTTATCCATGCGCTGTAACAACCGGCGACATGGTAAAGAAGACACTTCAGAGCGATTTTAACCCGGAAAGGGCCGCGTTCTTTATGCCTTCGGGCGCGGGTCCATGCAGGTTTGGACAGTACAATGTAATGCACAGACTTATCCTTGACGAGATAGGCTTCCCGCAGGTTCCCATATTCGCTCCTAACCAGGACGAATCATTCTACAAGGAGCTCGGTATTGTCGGAAAGGACTTCTCCAAAAACACATGGAAAGGCGTCATAGCTACTGACCTTCTTATAAAGGCCCTTCACGAAACAAGACCTTATGAGGTTAACCCCGGAGAGACAGACGAGGTTTATAATGAATACCTTACAAAGATCAGCCGTACTATCAGCAGCCGTAACGGCGGAATGCCGAACCTTCTGGACCGTATGCGAAGCGATTTTCAGGCGATAAAAAAGGAAGGCCCGGTAAGACCATTGATAGGTATCATTGGTGAAATATTTGTAAGGCATAACTCTTTTTCCAATGAAGACTTAATCAGGAAGATTGAAGCTCTTGGAGGTGAAGTATGGCTTGCCCCTATCGATGAGTGGATCTATTATGTCAATCTTATGGCGCTTCGTAAATCAAAACTGAAATTTCGTGGAAACCCATTCTCCAGGGACACCATAAGCGAGATGCTGAGTATTGTTATTACGAGGTTTCTGCAGAGCAGGATAGAGCGGGCTTATTCTGACCGCTTTAAAGGCTTCCTGAGGACTCTGCACGAACCTTCGACAGCAGAACTGCTCAGTAACGCAAGACCATACCTTGATGATTCATTTGAGGGAGAGACCGTTCTAAGCATGGGTAAGTCGGTAGACTTTGTAAAAAATGGCGCTTCAGGTATAATAAGCGCTATGCCTTTCGGCTGTATGCCGGGTACGATTGTAAGCGCGCTCCTGAAGGGGCTCAAACAGGATGCAGGAATTCCCTGCCTAAGTTTAGCCTATGACGGTTCTGAGATAACCTGTTCCGGGATACAGCTTGAGGCCTTTATGTATCAGGCCTCTGAATATAAAACGACCATAAGGTTCTAAAGTATAGAATATCGGCAGTTAAAGAAGGATATAATATTCACCGCCTTAACTGAAGATATGTCATTAATAAAGGAGGTATGTATGGGTAACGTCACCAAGTGGCGCAAAAAGAAGATGAGTAAGCACAAGCATAGAAAGCTGCTCAAACGGACCAAGCATCAGAGAAGGAATAAATAAAGGTTTCCCCTCCTTTTTTGTATATAAACAGTAATCTCCTATCATCTGGTTTCCAGATAATAAATGATATTAAATATCTTATTATTCCGGCATAATTTTCAGGTTAAGCCGGAAAATAAACGGCTTTAGTCATGCGTCTTGAGAGAATTGAGATAATAGGCTTTAAATCCTTTGCTGAAAAGACCATATTTAACTTCCATCCCGGTATAACCGCCATTGTCGGCCCCAACGGCTGCGGAAAAAGCAATGTTGTTGACGCCTTCAAATGGGTCCTTGGCGAACAAAGCGCGAAGAGCCTCAGGGGTGACAGCATGGAGGACGTGATCTTTTTTGGTTCAACCACCAAAAAGACCAAGGGTATGGCAGAGGTCACTCTTGTACTTTCAGAAGTAGGCGGAGGAGACGGGGAAGGGACCGATAATAAATCCGGTACTCCCTCAGGCGGTCTATCTGTAACACGCCGTCTTTTCAGGTCCGGCGAGAGTGAATATCTGATGAACAAGACACTCTGCAGGCTTAAAGACATCAAAAATATGTTCCTCGATACAGGGCTTGAACTCAAGGCATACTCCATACTCGAACAGGGTAAGATGAACAGTATTCTTAACTCCAAACCGCAGGAACGCCGGTTTCTTATAGAAGAAGCCGCGGGTGTCATGAAGTACAAGGTAAGAAAGGCCGAGGCTTTATCGAAACTCGAATCTTCGAAATCCAACCTCCAGAGACTCCAGGACATTATCAATGAAGTAAAGAGGCAGATCAATTCAATTGACAGGTATGCTAAAAAGGCGGAGAAATACAAGAAGCTCTTTGATGAAATAAAAGATATTGATGTCAGGCTCTCTAAAAGGAACGTAAATAGGCTGAAGGTTGAAATTGACAGACTGACAGCACATGGGAATGCATTCAAAGACAGGGAGGCCGAACTCTCTGCAAACCTCCACTCTGCTGAGGCGCTGATAGAGGAGAAGAAAAGAGGTTATGTCGGGAGTGAAAAGGCCCATGAAGAGATAAGAATAAAACTCTATTCGACCGAGAAGGTAGTTGCCGAGGGCGAAGGCAGAAAAGAACTTCTTAAGAGAGATTGCCAGAACATGCGTGAGAGGATAATAAGACTGTCTGAACGTGACGTCGAACTTGAAGGTGAAAAAGAGACCGCTGTAACCAGTCTTAATAATATCAGGGGCGAGCTGTTACGGATGGAGGAATCAATTAAAGAACTTGAGTCCACTCTTGAGAATAAGAACGCCTCATTTTCAGTTATTGAATCTGACATGGAAGCTCTGGAGGAGAAGATTGAGAATGAGAAGAGGAAGCTTTTTAACAGGGCCGAAGAGATCAGCGTTCTTAAAAATGAGATCAAGCATCTCTCCGCAACAGCCGAAAATATCAGCAGAAAGACTGAAAAGAGTTTTGAGGACATAAATACTATAAAAAATGAGCTCTCCCAACTTGAGAACGTTATAACTGAAACAGGTAATGAGTTTATCAATTCTGAAACAGAACTGTCTCAAAAGACCGTGAGCAGGAATGAGACTGCCGCTGCACTTGAAATAAAGAAGGGAGAACTTATCGCAAAAGAGGAAACCCTTTACCGGGACAGGGAGAATATTGCCGCGTTGAATTCCAAGCTTGATTCCCTGAAAGAGATTGAATTTGAGCAGAGGAATAAGGCTGGTAAAGAGATAAAGACGCTGTGCCAGGTTGCGGATATTTTCGAGACAAGTCCAGAATACGAAAATGCGATTGAGGCGGTGCTGGGAGAGAAACTCAGCGCGTCGGTTGTCAGAAACAGAGAAGAAGTAACAGATGCGATTAACCTTATCAAGAAGCAGAATAAAGGCAGGAGCGGGTTCATATCCATAAACGATGTTGAGCAGAATATGCCTTCTCAACCCACGGCAGGCAATGTTCTGTCCGCAAACGGTGTTATCGGCAAGGCTATTGATCTCGTAACAATTAAAGAAGGTCATGATAGAGTTGCATCATCGCTTTTGACCGATATTCTTATAGTTGATAACCTTCATACAGCGTTTTCAGAGTGGGAAAGATCACTTAAGGAGACCGGTTCGAATCCTGTACATTTTGTTACCACCGACGGAGAAGTGCTTGAACCATCCGGTATCGTGTTTGGCGGTGTTATGAGAGGCGTCCTGAAGGTCAGGCGTCAGATCAAGGAGATTGAAAGGGACATCTCTGCAAAGAAGGAAGAGGTTATATCATCTGAAAACTCTGTGAACGAACTGAAGAGCGGCATAATCGCCATTAAGACAAGTATCGCGGAGATCGAAGGTGACATCTCAAAAACAGAGAAGTATCGTCATGAACTGGAGGTCAGGATAACCAGCCTGGATGAAGAGAAAGCCAGACTTCAAAAGAACATCGATTATCTGACAATAGAGAAAGATAGTGAGGAGAAGGAGAAGGATAGAATGAGCGGCCTTATGCGGCAGAAGGAGGCTGATTGCCGTAATCTGGAAGGCGAAAGGGATAAGGCTGAGCAGACGATAAGCGGCATAAGGGATGAGATATCTGAAAAGAAGAGAGAACTGGAGAGTGCCCGCCTTCAGCTTACCGAAATAAAGCTTGAGCTTACCGCGGTTAGGGAGAAGATGACAGCGCTTTCAAACGAGGGCGGGAGACTGCGCTCTGCCATATCAGAAATAGATAATAAAAAGGCAGATATTTCAAAAGAGACCCTTGTTATCGAGAATGAAATTCTTGACAGGGAGAATGAGATAACGGGAAAGGAAGAAGAACTCAAGTCAAGTATCCTGTTGATTGATGAACTTAAGGGCAGGGTAGCAGTAATGAGAGAGGCTCTCGATGCAGAGCGCGCGGAACTCTCTGTACTGGAAGAACGTCAGAAGGGGTCGTTTTCAGAATTGGACGCACAGCGAAAAGAATTAAGTCAGGTGGAGGTGAAGCATAAAGAATCCTCTTTGGAGTTAAAGTACATAATCGATGAGATCAGGAGGGTTTACTCTATTGATATAGAGACCGCTGAAATCACTGAAGAGGTATTAGAGGAGGAAGAGGAGAGACTTCCACAGCTTAAAGAAAGACTGCAGTCGATAGGACCGGTAAGTCTCGGTACACTGGAGGAGTTTGAGGAGCTTAAGACAAGGTTCGACTTCCTTAAAAAACAGCAGGATGACCTGCTCAGCGCGATATCCTCTCTTGAAGAGACAATCCAGAAGATAAACAGCAGTACAAAACAGAGACTTATTGAGGCGTTTGAGGCGCTCAATATTAAGTTCAAGGAAGTCTTTAACACACTGTTTGGAGAAGGAAAAGCAGAACTTATTCTCACGGAAGGGGATATACTCGAATCGGGTATCGAGATAATTGCACAGCCCCCGGGGAAGAAGCTTAAGAACCTGACACTCCTCTCAGGCGGCGAGCAGGCGATAACCGCTCTTTCACTGCTAGTGGCCGGGTTTATGGTCAAACCAACGCCTATGTGTCTTCTTGATGAAGTTGACGCGCCTCTTGATGAAGCCAATACAGAGAGGTTCTCGGCTTTACTGTCTCAGCTGTCCGAAAAGATACAGTTCATCACCATCACCCACAACAGGAGGACGATGGAGGCCGCCGAATATATTTACGGCATTACAATGGAAGAGCCCGGGGTTTCAAACGTCGTCTCCATGCACCTCGCCGAAGCTTAGATTTACCCCCCTTTTTTTTCGTTATAACATTTCTTTTTTGCCAGAGAAACAATTCTGAAGATATACATATATATCACCTATTCCTTTAAGAGTTTTTTACGCTTTATCAGGGGCTAAAAGCTTGTATTTAACATTGACAAAACCCCATTAATGTCTTACGATATACTTATCGATAAGAGAAAAGGGGGATAAATGGCTACTACGACAATATCATCAAAGTATCAGGTAGTGATTCCGAAGGAAGTGAGAAATAAACTCCACCTGAAGAGCGGTCAAAAAATGACTGTGGTTACAAAGGGCGGGGTCATCTACTTTATTCCCGAAAAGCCTGTTTCCTCATACCGGGGATTTCTTAAGGGGATGGATACGGGTGATATAAGAGAGGATGAAGACAGATAATGTATCTCGTTGATTCTTCTGGCTGGATCGAGTTTTTTAGTGAAGGGCCGCTATCTGATAAATATTCAAAATATACAAGTAATATCACAAAGATTATTACGCCTACTATTGTCCTGTTTGAAGTATATAAAAAGATTAAACGCGAAAGATCAGAAGAGGATGCCCTCCAGGCCGTATCCCTGATGAACAGGACTTCTGTTATACCGCTTTGTGAAAGTATCGCCCTGCTGGCGGCTGATATGAGTTTGCAGTATTCTCTTCCCATGGCAGACGCTATTGTCTATGCCACCGCATTGGAAGAACGTGCAAAGGTTGTAACAAGCGATGCGCATTTTAAAGACCTGAAGGACGTAATATTTATCTCATAAAGAATTAATCAGGTTCACATCCCTATCCCATACTCCCTAAACCCTGTCTTATTGGAGGCCGCCGAATATATTTACGGCATCACCATGGAAGAGCCCGGGGTTTCAAACGTCGTCTCCATGCACCTCACCTAAGCATAATCTGACAGCGTTCATGCATCCTGATTGATTGTCTTGTAAAAACTGCATTGAGCGCAGGTTTCGTATTTTTGAGCGAACGTACCCTGAACTTTATCCTGGCAGAAGGTGCCGGCAACCGACCAGCAGATCCTGCCGAAGTGGGGATATGCCGGGCACTTCATTGTGGCATCATTATCCCTGCCGCACTTCATAAATTCCCAGCATTTTATCTTTGATGACTCTTCCTCACTCTGAAACGGAAAGTAAAGACTTATCGTGGTGCCTCCTGTTTCAGGACTTTCCGCCCTGATAAAACCTCCGTGTTCTTCCATAATCTTTCTTGTGATGGAGAGTCCTAGCCCGGTTCCGTGCATCTCTTTCGTGGAGAAGAAGGGTTCGAAAATAAATGGCAGTTTTTCTTCCCGAATACCTTCCCCCGTATCGGAAAACTTAAGGAAGACATATGTCACATAGTGAAGGTCCTCCATGCCAGCTTTCACAGTCAACGTGCCGCCGGAAGGCATCGCGTCAATAGCGTTATTAATTATGTTGCTTAATGCCTGTCTTATCTGGTCTTTGTCAATAACTATCGGGACGATGTTCTGATGAAATTCCCTCTTTATCTTTATTGAACACTCTTCACACAGATCCTGATAGAGCCGTAATGATTCAGAAACCACTTCCGGTATTTCATGTCTCTCAAGTTTATATTTCGCTTCCCGTGAAAAAGTGAGTACATCTCTTAATATCTTTTCAAGTCTGGTAACTTCACTTACCATGATTTCAGCGCACTCCTTCTCCTTAATGTCCACGGTCAACTTATACAGTCTTCGCGCGAAACCTCCTATGACGGTGAGAGGATTCCTGATTTCGTGGGCGATATCAGAGGTGAGTCTGCCGAGCGATGCCAGTTTTTCTGCCTGAAAAAGCTTATCCTGAGACCTCTTCAAATCCCTGGTTTTTTTTGCAACCTCCTTTTCAAGTTCCTCGGTCCACCTTCCCATCTTTTCCCTTGCTGTTGACAGTTCGTCTGTCATCATATTGAAAGATTCAGCAAGCACTGACATTTCATCATTAGAAGTCAGATTGACTGTATGGTCAAGGTCTCCGTCCGCGACCTTTTTCATTGCATGCGACATTTGTGAAACGGGAGAAATAACCATTCTCCGCAGGATATAAAACATTATTATGGAGCTTACCAGCATCAGGATAATGGCGTAGATTGTTGTATAAATAAAAATATCATGTATATTTTTATCGACTGATAATAGGGTGAAGTCGGTCTCAAGAATACCCAAAACTCTCTGTTCCGGGGTATGGGCATGACATTCGGCGGTATAGCAGGACGGCTCATTAAAGATAGGGTCGACAAATGTCAGTATCCTATTTCCATCCTCACCTCTGTAAATTGTCCATTGTTTCTTTTCTGTCAGAGTTTCCGAGGGATTATTCGGGTCGGTATGACAGCCTATACAGACAAAGGCGTCTCTGTTTACCTGCTTGCCTATATCATTAAGTGCGGCGGAGTAAAATACCTTCCCCTTGCTGTCAAAAATACGGACCCTTTTGATATCTTTTTTTGAGCTGATATTTTCAATTGTCTGTTGTATGGCGTCTCTGTGAAAAGTAAGCATACTGTATCGGATGCTTTTTTTAAGCAGGTCGGAATGGGAAGCCGTGTAATTAATGGCATTGCTGATCAGGTTTGTCCTTGCCTTGTTGATTAATAATAACCAGGAGATACCGCCTCCGATAAAGATAATCATAGTGACGGTAATTATGAGTTTTCTGGCAAGGGAACCTTTTGTTGTTTCAGAAACAAAACTCATAAGTATATTATACATGCAATCCTGTGTATAAATTATTCCATCAAATCTTTTTGTAAGAAGTT
>CAXMSH010000039.1:0-8336 GCA_964195875.1 Thermodesulfovibrionia bacterium | reverse complement strand
ACTCTTTTCATCAGAGAGGGTGGGTTCGATTCCCACACACTCCCGCCATTACTTTGTTTTAGAAACAATGAGTTATACCCTCAAAACATCCTAAAAAACCGAGAGTAAACCGAGAGTAAATGGATGAAGTGAAAAGACAATTACTCCTCCGAAAGTATCGAATCGAATAATTACTTTCTTCCTGTAATCTTCTTTTTGAATCCTGTCTCGGAATGCAAGGTTACAAACGTTAATCAACAACTATCCCGAGACCTCAAATAGAAGAGTAGCAGGTAACCAACAATTCTAACCCCTTGGTTTTACCTTAGAAATACTTTTCCGTGTAGAGCTGGAAATTTCTATATGCCAGGGTTCGTAGCGTACACCGATAAGGTTACCCTGAGGATAGCGTAAAGTAAGATAACCGTGTTTCAAAAGCTTCCTGTAAACATCAGTGTTAGTGAAGCCTTCTGTGAAATTATTGATACCGAATCCTGCCTGTCCGACGTCAAAATCTCCAATACCGTGGAAAGAGTACCCGGGCGGAGCAAGGGAGCGGGAGGCGAGAGAAAGGTTACCATTGTTTTTGTCTGCCTTGTTAAGAAAGAGCAGAAATTGTTTCATGATGCCACGAATTCCTGAGGTTAGAACGAGCTCATCTCCTATCTCCTTTTTAATTTTATTAAATATATTAAGAGATATGCCTTTATGGAGGTAAGTTCCTGAATATGGCATTTTAATAATGTCTTTCTTGTTGATCTTGTCAGTAATCTTCTCTAATTTTTTTTTGCCTAAGAAACCATACCTTGAAGCATCCGTATAGAAAGTTTTTTCAAGAAAATCAACTTCCTTTTTGGTAAACTCTCCGATCTGGGAATACTTTCGAGCGAAAAAGAGCCCGTCATCAAAGTTTAAGTGCTGGAAATTTCCGTGACCTATAAATTGTTCAAGTTTACGGAGCCTTTTTACTGTTTCCACAAATTCCCTGTATTCATCCCCACTAAGACGGATGTCGTCTTTATTGGATCTGTTGAAATGTTTCATCTTGAAAAGATAATCCTTTATATAATCGTCACCATGCGCCGGTGGAGGAGACAATGTATCAGTTTGGGCCAGCACTTCAGTTGCGACACCGCTGCCAAGTAGACCGACTGCCAAAACTTTTAAGAAATCTCTTCTTTTCATCTTCCTCATATTATAAGCAATATTTTTGCCAATTGATTAATTTCCTTTTAAAAACGAAAAAAATAGCACTATTTCGTCAACTCTATTATTGAAAATGTCAATTTTACAATGAGATACAATGTGGAAAGTAAAAGTGCCACCTGTCTTGGTAAGTTGTGCACAATATAGTCAAAAAATGTCACTTCATGCGCTTTTTGTCATTATGGATTTCAGGTATTCACAGGAACTTGTTGAAATAAAACTGTTTTTTCGTCTGGCATAAAAAGTGCATTTAGGGAATCAATAAATACTGCAAAAGGAGATGGCAATAACATGATCAGAGTTATTCTTTGTAATTCTTTCCTTATCATCTGTGTCCTTATGTTGGTAATAACCGGACATTCTTCATCAAATGAGGCCTCTCCAGAAACAGGATCGCTTCAGTATCGATCATCAAGAGTATCGGTTGATCCCGTTCATAATAAAACGAAAAAAGAATATTGTGACGAGGTCAATGCAAAGTTCAGGCATTTCGGCTGGTACAGTATAATATGCAACCCTAAACGATGGAAAATTCATGACCATTCATCAAAGGGAAATCCACTTATATACCAGGAGTTTGGACTGAATGATTCTGACAACGGAGGACCCGTCAATCTTGTTCTCTGCGGAGTCCATGGAGACGAATCTGTTGGAGTTTATCAATGTTTTCATCTGGTAAGGGAAATACTGTTTGATAATCCGTCATTATCAAAAGAAATAAAGATAGTTGTAGCTCCCATAGTAAACCCTGACGGTTTTTTTGCCAATACAAGACAAAATGCAAACGGAGTGGATCTTAACAGGAACCTCCCCACTGAGGACTGGGACAGACTATCATACACAGGCTGGTCGCAAAACAGAAGAGATCCCCGCAAATTCCCGGGGAAAGAAAGCGGTTCTGAAATAGAGAGCAGATTCCTGACGTATTTAATTAACCGATACAAACCTGACAAGATAATTTCTTTTCACTCCCCGCTCGGATTCCTTGACTTTGATGGCCCCGGCGACCAGAAATACTATAATCTCGTAAGAATTGAGCATAGAGCAAAATATCTGGGTCTTAACATAGAAGCGAATACAAAAAGATTCCTCAGTCTTGTGGATTTCCCTTTTTTCCCGGGTTCTTTGGGTAATTATGCCGGGAACGAACGGAAAATCCCGACGTATACGGTGGAGTTTAAATCCAGCGATCCTTCAAGAGGGCATAAATACTGGTCTGCTGTACGGTTCGCGATCGTTACGGCATTACGATTTACCGTGTATGATGAAAATGAAGAGAATACCTATCTTAACGCTCAAAACGTGATGCGACAATTAGCATATGCTGAGAACGAACATTAGGGTGAAGATTTGGCCGGCGTTGAACGGAACCGGCTCATATAAAGAGGGATGCCCTGCCCCCGAATATCGTTACATTCCCAGGTAAGACTAACTATTCAATAGCGGTAGGGAAGTTCAAGGAATTCCCCTTTTCAACATACTATGACATTCAGGTAAGGCGATTAGATTATTTATTGCCATTAATAAATAGTTTGAGTTTATGTGAAACGGAATCTATAGTATTTATGATAACTATAGATTTAATTAAGAAGAAAATCTTCTCCCTTACCATCTTTATAAATGTTAGTTCATTGGAGCGATCAAAACACTTCATTTCGAAGAAAAGACAGAATCATGTATCCATACTAATACGGATGAGACATATTATTATCGCAGTGATATTATGCAGCATACTGTCTACAGGATGTTCACATGAGTCAAAATATCAATATCTAAGTTTCTTTGTAGACGGTATTCCTGCGGCAGAGAAAAATTTAAATAAGGATGAAATAAATGAGACAGCCTCGAAAGAAGCTCCTGAAAAAACCGATCTTTATCCGGGACAAGTCATAGATAAAAATTTTGAGGCAAATCAATTAAGTAAAGATGTGGGGATCCCTTATAAGGAGACTGACTCATTTGTTGAGGGATCTGGTCCTGAGCCAGGATTAGAAAAGACATTGGTTATGCGTAGAATATTAAGGGTACGCAAAGAAAATTCAGAATTTCAGGAGAAACCGGTTTTCTCTTTACAGGTGGGAGCCTTTGCTGTTAGGAATAATGCCGATTCATTTGCTGAAAGGTTAAAACAAAAAGGGTATGATGTGTTTACTCTGATAACTACAAAGGATGACGGAACGCTCCTCCATAGGGTTCTGGTTGGGAGATTTTACGAAAAAGCTGAAGCCATTGAGAGGTTGAAAGCCGATCTTCAAAGAGATAGTATCGAAGCATTTGTCTATTGTCATTAAAGTTTAAAGTGTGCGAGCATTAATCTTTATATGTGTTCAGACCGTCATCGTTTATCCATATACCATCATAACAGTGAAGCTCCCCTCCCCAAGGGACGGGGCATAAGAAACTGTACAGGCCACAGAAAAGCCGATAGCCTTAAAGGATGAGGGAAGCTTCCCGTCTCCCTAATAACCCTCTGGGGTATCATAATAAACATTGACAAAGCCGGACTTTTTATTGATAATGAAATTAGTTGTGATTGAGATTAACAAGGAGACACGAATCAGGTGAGAGGCAGGTATTTCAGAAAGGCGGTCTTATTCGGCCTGACGGTCATCATGGCCGTTCCGGTCGTCTGTCTTGCCGCCCTGACGATCCATACCGTTCAGACTGGGAGCTTCGGCTCGGTGGAACAGGCCGAGCGACAGTTTGATCTTCTCGAGGGTGGCCTTCAGGAAGCAGACCTCGAACACCTGCGGATCGAAAAGATCGGGAATTATTATTCAGTCAGGATCGGACGCTTTGACAACCAGGCTGACGTTGACAGCCTATTCAGGAATGTCAGATCCCTTATCGGCTCGGCAATCACAACTACGGCCTATTACAGGGAAGAACGCATCGTGAAACTTCACGGCGCCTCGCCACCGCCGGTGAGCGTGCCGGCAGAAGACACAAAAGAGAAGGTGAAAGACGAGGTATCCCCTGTCCGTGCTGACACACAGGTAACTGAGCGCGAACCGGAACAACCGCCGCTCGCCGTCCCACAGGACGATGGGAAGACAGTTGAAACCACGGAGGCCCCTCAGGAGCAGGACGACGCGGGTGTTGCATGGTCCCTTAAGGAAAAGCACGCCCTCTTTGCCGGCCTGGTTATTCGTGACAAGAACTATGAAAAGGCGCTCCCGATTATCCGGTCTGAACTCGACGCCAGGCCTGACAGCCCTGACCTGCACGGCTGGTACGGTGCTGTGCTTCTTAAAATGGACAGGCCGGGTGACGCGATAGAACACTTCAGAAAGGCCGTTGAACTGTCACCCGGGGTATCGTACTATCACAACAGCAGCGGCTACTGCCTCTTTTACCTGAACAGGCTGAAAGAGGCCATCATCGAGTTTAACAGGGCCGTCAGCTTGGATCCGAGGAATGTTGACGCCTTTTCAGGGCTGGGAATGTCCTACGCAACGCTAGGCAGGAAAGAAGAGGCGATGAATGTCTACAAGACCCTCAAGGAGATCGATTCTGCCGCTGCTGAAGACCTGCTCCGCGTCATAGAGCGGCTCACCTCGTAGTCGACCCGTGTACCACCCGACCGGCAGCGCACTGAAAAGCTGGTGCACTGCCCTGACACTCCCCTTTGCAATAACACATACAGGAATGAACGGTTTAGTTGCGCGCCTCGGGCTTGCTCATAACCTTTTGAAAGGCGTCATGGCGGAATGAGGGGAAGGAGACCTCCCGGACAGACTGTTCTCCGCCTGATGATAAGGTGAGGGGGACAGTCTCTTTTGAAGGTCCCCTGAAGAGAAAGATCAGTACCACCGCGATACAGACAACCACTGCGACAGCTGCCGGGATGAAGATTTGTCTCTTCCCCGTGAGGAGGGGCGCTTCGTCAAGAGATGAGACCGTGGGTACGTCGTCTTCCGCCGGTGGTCGGCTGTCAATGAAAGCATCTGCGAGTTCGTCTTCAATACGGGTCGCCTCGTCCTTTGGAGTGAGTCCAATCCTGTCTTCCCGAACCATAGCCGGTTTGGTATGCACCTCTCCATGCCCAGCATCACCACTGCCGGTGACCTCGGCCAGTTCAGCGGGCTCCTGCTCCAGCACGACGAGGTGTTTGTCATACTTCCTGCGCTTCTCGGGGCTTGAAAGCGTCCTGTAGGCATCCATTATATTTAACAGGATCTTGACGAGCTTGCTCTTGGTGTCGTTCGACGGGAAGTGGAAATGCCTGTCAGGATGAAACTGCCGTGAGAGGCGGTAATACTCCTTTTGAATATCGGCCTGCGAGGCGTCCCGTTCCACACCGAGTAGTGAGTAGTAATCGCGGTTCCTCTCGCTTTTCAGCAGGCTTTCAACGTCTGCGACAAAGCTCTTAGCCTCGTTCTCAAGGGGCTCACCCATAATGTTTTCGATCGGGAGCTTGATAATGGGATGACTCTCTTCCTTCTCGCTTATGAGACCGATTGTGAGAAAGGCGTAGATCGTCTTCATCGTATCAAAGTCCTTGAGTGGCGAGAGCGATAAGATTTTGTGCATAGAGAACTCTCCGTTAATTAAGGAAAGAATCTTCGCGTCGTCCGCGTCAAGGCTGAGATCCTGAAAGATGTACATGGGGTTATTGGAGAGGTTCAGCACGGTCTCATCAAAGGGGCACTCCCGCTTGATATACAGGAAGTTTTTGGTTTGCTTGATGCCACGGTAGATAATGTTCGCCGCGCTCATATTGAGCTTAATCAACTCTTTCGAGGGAAGGTATCCCTCATGAAAATCCAACTCCCCCACCTGAAGGGTAAAGAGGCTGACGATGATCTCCTCAATCTGGTCGCAGACGGCGAGGTACACCTCCTTGGGCTTCCAGCCGAGATAGAACAGCACCCTTCCGAACTTCTCAGATTCCCTTTTCACTATGCTGGAGGCCTCATTGTAGGTCTCGAGGGTGATCCTGCCACGTTTCAGCAGCAGTTCTCCAAGACTGTCTTCGGGGTTGTTCGACGAGGCGAAAATCATGTCACCGTTTTCTATGTAGATCTTCTTTAACGCGGTCTCGCTCTTGACCGTGAGGATCCCAGTACGGGTCCCCCGCTGAAGGCCTATGAGCACGTCGGGAAGCTTGAAATTGGTTAGAGATCCCTTGAAGTTGTCGACCCGCTTGAAGCCCACCCTGACTCCGTTCTCTTCATCCGTCGTCCAGGTGACCTCTCCCCTGAACTGCACGTTGTTTTTCTCGATGATGATCTCCGCCTGGATGCCTGGGAAGAGAGTGGGGGAGCCTTCGAAAATGGCGGACACCCCATCGGAGTAATCAAGCACCTTGCCGCGGCACGAGGTATCATCGTCGAACTTTATTTCGCAGTCAGACTCAATTTCGTATCGCTTGAAGCTTCGGTTGTCCCTGTCGTCTAACATAACTCCTACATTATACAGAATTTATATCAAAAATAATGACCATGAGTGATCATGTGGAGATTATTAGTTCTCGTTTTGAGGTCTCGGGAAAGTTGATGATTATTGGTTGAAAGCTTGTAGAAGATATGATTATAGTTATCGTTAATTATTATCATTTTCAAAAACTCCGTAGCTGCTATGTAGCGGTGGCTTCCCTCTTTTTTCGAGTGAGACATTGCAATCTGTGTAATGAGTTTCAACCTTTCTGTTAATGCTTACAAGCGCCTTTATCACTTCGCGATCCAGGATATTATTCTCTCCCATTTCCGTGATTACCTCAATGGCTGTCCGATTGTCATACGAAGAGGAACGGTATGGCCTGGGGGATATTAGAGCGTCATAGACATCACAGACAGCGATGAGTTCAACAAGGGGGTCTTTGAGCTTAATGCCGCGGGGATATCCTGATCCATTCCTCCTCTCATGATGATCTCTCGCTATACCTGCAAAGATGCTCCCGGCATCCTGGGAATAGTAGCTGAGCAAAACATATCCTGCAACTGAATGGTGCTCTATAATGCTCCTCTCCTCATGAGTGAGAGGGGAAACCTTTTTCAATATATTCATGGGAACGCAGATTTTGCCGATATCGTGCATAGGACCGCTTGTAGCCTCATTAAGCCTTACCCAATGATCAGACATCATAACTTTGCTAATATACACACTAAGTGCGAATACATTGAGAATATGGCAGTAGGTATAGGAGTCATTCTCTTTGAAATAATCAAGTGACTGTATTACAGGAGTGATAAGATGTACATTTTCCATAAAGTTCAAGAGGTCGTCTATGATCTCATTATCGGAAAAAATAACATTGTAAGGTGGCACCGTAATAAAACTAAGAATATCCTTTCCAATAGAACCGTGCTGCAGCAGGGAATGCTTTTGATATGAAACTGATCTTGATTTAGCTATCAAATCATCTAAAATCTTTGCTGAAAGTTTAGTACCGGCAGGTAATAGCTGTTGGTCATCCAGGGTGCTCACCGGGTGGGCCAGGATCAAGTTTGCCATAGCAATGTTCTTTTTACGTTACAATCAATGTGTTTAAGGATACATACTTCTTGCCTGATATTCACAAACTTTATAGCATTTTCTACTGCAAGTCAAGGTTTACGTCTGTTTTTCTGATAAACAGAATGTATCTACTATTTTATGAAGTCACAACCTTGAGTCAGATTTAAAGGTTCATACGTTGTTCTCTCCTCCTACAACCAATAGGATAGTCGCAAAAATATGCATCTCCACTTGTGTTGATTTCACCCACATATTGCTATTTTCCCATGCTTTGTTTTAATTTCCTTTACTATGCCACTTAATACTTTCTTTACATAGTGGTCTTTTTCCCCGGAATACAGGGTCTTTATAAATTCAATGTAAGTTTCTGGCTTGTCTGTCAATTGAATACCCATACCATTTCTTTCAAATTCATGTTGTGGAATCATTCGGCCAGGCAAAGACAGTATTTCGCCTGAGGGCAATTCAAGTTCAATGGTAAGTAATGTATTTTCAGGAAAGACATTCAAGGTCCTTATTGAAAGACCTCCTGCTGAAACATCCTCTGTGTATCTCGTAAATCTCTTATCGCCAGAGATAATGGTTACTTTTAAACGCCTTGTTATTCTCATTGCATTTCTTCTGTTCATGTTAAACCTCCTTTGTCAGTCCATTTTCCTATTTAAGGCCTCTATGGAAGTCAATCACTCATA
>CAXMSH010000038.1:8178-8487 GCA_964195875.1 Thermodesulfovibrionia bacterium | reverse complement strand
ATGTCCTTGATCTGATATGGGCATCGGCTGACAGGGCCACCCTGTTCAAAGTGAAGGAGTCAACGCCAGAGGCAGTGGAACTTTCAAAGACTATACTGAGGACGACAGAGATTATAACAAAGGCCTTATCCAATCTTAAGGATAAAAAATATTCATATATTCAGGAACACTGCATCGAGATAAACCGTCTTGAGAACGCCGCGGACAAGATCTACAGGGAAGCGCTTGCCAAGCTTTTTAAGGATGTAAAGGACCCTATATTGGTTATTAAGTGGAAAGATATTTATGAACATCTAGAAGATGCATCCG
>CAXMSH010000038.1:0-8168 GCA_964195875.1 Thermodesulfovibrionia bacterium | reverse complement strand
GAAGATGTTGCTAATATTCTCGAAGGCATCGTCCTGAAGCATGCTTGAACTAATCGTTCTCATTGTTATCCTTGCTCTCCTTTTTGACATCAGTAACGGCTGGAACGATTCAGCTAATGCCATTGCAACCGTAGTATCTACCCGTGTTCTTACCCCAGTTCAAGCAGTACTGATGGCAGCCAGCATGAACATTGCGGGAGCTTTCCTTTCAACGGCGGTCGCAAAAATGATCGGCAAAGGCATCGTCGATCCATTGGACATAAATCTCATTGTTGTCGCGTCAGCTCTTGTTGCCGGTTTCATCTGGAACGGGGCAATGACCTTCTATGGTTTGCCCGTAAGCGCCTCACATGCCCTCATCGGAGGGGTAATGGGAGGCGCTATCGCTCACGGGGGAATTATTATTCTTAATCTTTCAGGGCTTACCAGGATATTCATCGCTCTTTTTACCTCGCCGGTGATAGGCATGCTCTTCGGCTTCTTATTCATGAAGCTTCTGATACGGTTCTTCTGCAATATTTCCCCGGGATCTCTGAACAAGCACTTCGGCCGCCTTCAGATCGTTTCATCGGCATTAATGGCTTTAAGTCACGGAATGAATGATGCCCAGAAGGCGATGGGAGTTATCACCATGGCCCTTGTTTCCGGAGGCTATCTGACGAGCATTGAGGTTCCTGTCTGGGTCATACTCTCATGCGCACTTGCTATGGGTTTTGGCACAGCAGCGGGCGGATGGAGGGTGATTAAAACACTCGGGCACCAGATGCTGAAGCTCCAGCCGGTTCATGGTTTTGCCGCTGAAACCGCGGCGATATCTGTCATTGCCGGGGCCAGCGCTCTCGGACTACCGGTCAGTACTACCCATGTCATCACAACAAGCATCATGGGGGTTGGGGCTACAAAGAGGCTCTCTGCCGTGAGATGGGGAGTCGCGCAGAAGATAGTCATGGCATGGATCGTTACCTTGCCGGCGTGTATAGCGATAGCATGGACAAGTTACCATGTATTGAAGGTAGCGCTATCGATCTTCGGGCTAACATTTTAGCCGGATACTCCCTTCCCTCAATACCCTGAAAGGCACAGTCGTAGCATCTACAATAGTTGACGGCTTGCCGCCCGGAGTTTCTCCGTTATCGATGATTAAATCGATCTCTCCATCAAAGTAATTCTTCACCTCGTTGGCGTTTTTTGCCGGCGGCAGAGCTGAAGGGTTGGCGCTGGTCGCGGTAATCGGCAGTTTAGACGCTCTTGCAAGATTAAACGCGGTCTTATCTCCGGGGATCCTTACAGCTATCTTTTGTGAGCCGCCTGTAAGCGTTAAAGGAATGTGGTCATTTGCTTCAAAAATAATATTTAAAGGACCGGGCCAGTATTTTTCAATCAGGGTCATCGCCTGATCGGGTATGGATTTCACGATGGTTTCAAGGGTCTCAATATCACCTACAATAACCGGCAGGGGTTTCTCCGGAGGTCTCTTTTTGAGCGTGAACAGCCTTGATACTGCTTCTTCGTCAGTTGCCATTACGCCAAGCGCGTAGAAGCTTTCTGTAGGATATGCTATTAAGCCGCCATCTTTGAGAATACTGATAGCTTCCCTGACCGCCGCGTCAGTGGTGTTTTTGGTTAAAGTTAATATGCGCATATTGAATTCTATCATAATTTCCTGCAAGTTATGATCAGCCCGTGATAATGTTCAGAAAAATGTTTCTGAATTAGCAGGAATGCAATGGTTGTTTTTGACTTTCTATAATACAAAAGTCTGTTGAAATAAAGACGTTATTTATGATACGCTATCTCTACTGCCGGCAGGAAATATCTCTTTATTTATCAATGCCGTAGCAAGAACGCACGCCCATCTAACATTCTCTCTGTCCAGTGTTCCGGTTTTACCGGGATCCGGGGAGAAAGGGCGGAGGAAAAACTGAGGAGGATACTATGGTAGTCACAATGAAAGAACTTCTGGAGGCCGGTGTGCATTTCGGGCATCAGGTTAAGCGATGGAACCCGAAGATGAAGAAGTACATTTTCGGCGCGCGTAACGGCATATATATAATCGACCTGCAGAAGACAGTTAAGATGTTTGAAGTCGCCTATAACTTCATCAAGGATATATCCAGCAGGGGGGAGACTGTCCTTTTTGTCGGCACGAAAAAACAGGCACAGGAAGTAATTATTGAAGAAGCACGGAGATCAGAGTCTTTCTTTGTTAATCAACGCTGGCTTGGTGGTATTTTAACAAACTTCAAGACAATCAAACTAAGCATAGAGAAACTAAGGAAGATTGAGAAGATGAAAGAGGACGGCACATATGAGCTCCTCACTAAAAAAGAGGTTGCAAAATATGAAACGGTTAGACAGCGACTTGTTAAGAACCTTGGCGGTGTTAAGGATATGAAGGGTTTCCCCGGTGCCATCTTCATAGTTGACCCTAAAAAAGAGAAGATCGCGGTTGCTGAAGCAAAAAATCTTGGGATACCTATAGTCGCGGTAGTTGATACAAATTGCGATCCCGATGAGATAGACTACATAATCCCCGGGAATGACGATGCTATTAGAACGATAAGACTGATATCTTCCAGGATGGCCGATGCCGTGATTGAAGGCAGAAGCATTCGTGATAAGGTGCTTGCCGAGTCTGCTGAAGAGAAAGCGATAGAGGAGAAGAAGGCCGCGGATGAAAGGCAGGAGGCTGCTGAAGAGAAAGCAATAGAGGAGAAGAAGGCTGTTGAAGAGAAGACTGAGGCGGTAGATGAGGACAAAGAGAAGGAAGAAGTTGAAGAGGAGGTAAAAGGATGAACATAAGTGCTTCTGATGTAAAGGAATTACGTGAACAGACCGGTGTGGGCCTAATGGATTGCAAGAACGCTCTGCGTGAGGCGGAGGGAATCATTGATAAGGCTTTGGAGATACTTAGGGTGAAAGGTCTTGCGATGGCTGAAAAGAAATCCGGCAGGGACGCATCTGAAGGAATAATAGGTTCGTACATCCACATGGGGGGGAAACTCGGGGTACTTGTGGAGGTTAACTGTGAAACTGATTTTGTTGCCAAGACAGATGAGTTTCAGGGATTTGTAAGGGATATAGCAATGCATATTGCCGCTTCAAACCCCGCTTACCTTAAGAGGGAGGATGTCCCGTCCGAGGTCATTGATAAGGAGAAGGAGATTTATGCGTCTCAGGTAACAAACAAGCCGCCCCAGATTGTTGATAAGATAGTTCAGGGTAAGCTTGATAAATTTTATGCGGATAATTGTCTGCTCGAGCAGGCATATGTAAAGGATCCTGAGGGGAAGAAGAGTGTACAGGAAGTTGTAGTAGATATAGTGGCCAAAATCAGAGAGAATGTAGTAATAAAACGATTTGTCCGCTTTCAGTTGGGAGAGAATATCTGCTAGATAATATCTATGAAGGTTTTTCGGTCAAAATATAAAAGGGTTCTGCTGAAGCTGAGCGGTGAGGCGCTTATAGGCGAAAAGACCTTTGGGATCGATCCAAAGGTTGTTCATTATATTGCTGATGAGCTGAAAGAAGTATATGATTCAGGGGTTCAGGTTGCGATTGTAATTGGCGGCGGTAACATCTTCCGTGGTCTGGAGGCCAGCGCGGAAGGGATGGAGAGGACAACCGCCGATTATATGGGGATGCTGGCTACCGTTCTCAACGCCCTTGCCCTTCAGAATGGACTGGAGCGGGCCGGAATACCTACAAGGGTGCAGTCAGCCATTGAGATGCAGCAGCTTGCTGAACCGTATATCAGGAGAAGAGCCGTCAGGCATCTTGAAAAAGGACGGTTTGTAATCTTTGCGGCGGGAACCGGTAACCCTTATTTTACAACAGACACCGCTGCCGCTTTAAGGTCTGTTGAGATAGAGGCGGAAGTAATACTCAAGGCAACAAAGGTTGATGGTGTTTACTCCGGTGATCCGGTCAGGGATCCTAAAGCAAAGAAATACACTGAAATCTCTTATATGGATGTTCTTAAGAAAAGGCTCAGGATAATGGATTCGACGGCTATATCCCTATGTATGGACAATAACCTTCCCATAATTGTATACAACCTTACAGGGAAAGGTAATATAAAAAAGGTTCTCGAAGGCAAGAAGATCGGGACATTGGTAAAAGGGGGGGGCTCCGGTGCATGATGCTGATCTGAAAAGAAGGCTAAAAGAGAACATGGAGAAGACAATTGACTCACTAAAGAAGGATCTTGCGGGGATAAGAACCGGACGGGCTTCCCTGTCGATCTTTGAAGGTATTAATGTAGATTACTACGGAACGCCTACACCGATTGATCACGTTGCAACATTGGCTGTGCCTGAGAGCAAGCTGATAACGATACAGCCCTGGGAACCGAAGATGATATTTGAAATAGAGAAGGCCATACAGAAATCAGATCTTGGATTAAACCCATCCAATGACGGTAAGCTTATAAGGGTTGCTATTCCCCAGCTCACAGAGGAGCGCAGGAAGGAAATAGTTAAGCATGTACACAAGAGGGGAGAAGAAGCCAAGATTGCATTGCGGAGCATCAGACACAACTGTAACAGCGAAGTAAAAAAGCTTGAGAAGGAAGAGCATGTCAGTGAGGATGAAACAAAGCGGTCTGTCAATGATATACAGAAAATTACCGACTCTTTCACCGATAAGGTTGACGAGGTAGTTTCTCGCAAAGAGGTTGAGGTGATGGAGGTATAAATCAGCTGTTCCCCGGGGCAAAGCAGTTCCCCGACAGTCTGCCTGAATTTGTAATGTAATTTGGACCATTAATTTATTAAAGGGGGGCTTTATGTCGACACGCGTAGGTATAAACGGTTTTGGAAGAATAGGGAGGAACTTCTTAAGGACTTGTCTTGAGGAACCCTCAATCGAAATTGTCGGTATAAATGACCTGACTGATGCTAAAACACTGGCACATCTTCTGCGATATGATTCTGTACATGGCATAATTAACGCTGATGTCAAGTCGGGAGAAAACAGTATTACCGTTAACGGGAAGGAAATTAGTGTCACATCTATTAAAGACCCGGCACAGCTCCCCTGGGCGGAGAAGAAGGTAGATATTGTACTTGAATCAACCGGGATGTTTACAGACAGGGCGGGGGCATCGAAGCACCTGGATGCCGGGGCAGGCGCTGTTATTATATCCGCTCCTGCAAAGGATCCGGATATTACTATATGTCTGGGTGTAAATGAGGAGACCCTGGATACTTCAAAGCATAAGATTATCTCAAATGCTTCATGTACAACTAACTGTCTTGCTCCTGTCGCAAAGGTTATTGACCAGAAATTCAGAATCAACCGCGGGTTTATGACAACGATACATTCATATACAAATGACCAGCAGATACTTGATCTCCCGCACAAAGACCTTCGAAGAACAAGGGCCGCTGCAATATCCATGATACCGACCACGACAGGTGCCGCCAGGGCGGTCGGGCTTGTTCTTCCTAACCTGAAAGGCAAGCTTGACGGTATGTCTATGCGGGTGCCGACACCTAATGTATCCATAGTTGACCTTGTTGCCGAGATTGAGAAAGATGTCACTGCTGAAGATATAAATGCCGCTCTTAAAGAGGCTGCGTCAGGGCCTATGAAGGGGATTATGGAGTATTCAGAAGAGCCCCTTGTTTCAATAGACCTCAACGGTAATCCCCATTCCGCAATTGTCGATTCCTCGCTCACTAGGGTGATTGAGGGTAAGATGGTAAAGGTCCTGGCATGGTACGATAATGAATGGGGTTACAGCAGCAGGCTTAGAGATTTAATACTGTATATTGCCGGTAAGGGATAGCGTCTATGGATAACAATCATCATGCACCGATTAAAGGAGTATTAAACAAGCTCTCTATCAGGGATATTCCCATAAAGAGTAAGAGAATATTCATGCGTGTGGACTTCAACGTGCCGCTTGATCAGAATCTCAATATAGCCGATGATGGAAGGATCCGTTCAACGCTTCCTACCATCAATTATGCTATTGATGAAGGAGCCAGGGTGATATTATCTTCACATCTGGGCAGACCCAGGGGGAAGGCCGATAAGAAGTACTCCCTTGCCCCTGTTGCAAAGAGATTGCAGAGGCTTATCAGGAAAGAGGTGCTGTTTCTCTCTGATTGTACCGGCCCTAAGGTTGAAGAGGCGGTTGCCGGGATGTCCGATGGAGACATAATTCTGCTTGAGAACCTGAGGTTTCACAGTGAGGAAGAAGCTAATGATGAAGAGTTTAGTAAATCATTGGCTGGTCTCGCTGATTTCTATGTTAATGACGCATTCGGCGCGGCCCACAGAACTCATGCGTCAATAGTGGGAATTACAAAGTTCCTGACATCTGCCTGGGGGTTCCTGCTGCAGAAGGAGATAGAGTATCTGCAGGGTGTAGTCAACAACCCAGTCAGGCCTTTTGTCGCCATACTGGGCGGCGCGAAGGTGTCCGGGAAGATTAAAGTCCTTCTTAACATTGCTGACAATGTCGATAAGGTAATTGTCGGCGGTGGTATGGCGTATACATTTTTGAAGTCCATGGGTTATAACGTCGGCGGGTCCCTTGTGGAGGACGACATGCTTGATCTCGCTGACGAAATAAAGCAGAAACTGGTGTCTAAGGGCATCAAGTTTTACCTTCCTGTAGACTGTGTTATTGCCCAGAATATAGATTCTTCCGCTGAGACCAAGATTGTCACAACTCAGGAGATACCGAATGGCTGGAAAGCACTTGATATAGGGCCGGCGTCTGCCAAACTTTTTTCTGAAGCGCTTGAAAGCGCCAAGACCATTTTATGGAACGGCCCAATGGGTGTTTTTGAGATAGACTCGTTTTCACGGGGAACTTTTTCGGTGGCACATGCGGTTGCAGATGCATATGCTCTTACAATTGTAGGCGGCGGTGATACGGACCTGGCGGTTAACCGGGCGGGAGTTGCTGAGAGTATATCATTTATTTCAACCGGCGGCGGGGCAGCTCTGGAGCTGCTTGAAGGCAAGGCCCTGCCGGGCATCGTTTCACTAACGGATAAGTAATGCCGTCAACTGTGAACCGTTAACTGTGAACAGATTTACGTTAACGCCTGCTTTTTAAATGACGTTCTATCTCCCGGCGGTCTTCTTTTTCTTTTATCGTGGCTCTCTTTTCATACTCTCTTTTGCCTTTAGCGAGGCCTATCTCAACTTTTGCCTTTCCTTTTATAAAGTAGATCTTAAGCGGGAGCAGGGTAAGTCCTTTCTGGGTTAGCGCCCCCCATAATCTGCTTATCTCCTTCTTGTGGAGGAGGAGTTTCCTCGGCCTGAGAGGATCGTGGTTTTGAAGATTTCCGTGGCTGTATGGACTGATATGACAGTTGAGAAGAAAGGCCTCGTTGTCTTTAATTGCAACATATCCTTCCTTGAGGTTGACCCGCCCCTCTCTTAAAGACTTTACTTCCGTGCCAAGCAGTGACATGCCGGCCTCAAGGGTCTCCTGAATGAAGTAATCATGATATGCCTTCCTGTTGGTGGCTGCAACTTTTTCCATGATTAAAGAGCATAACTTACGGCAACGTGCATGTCAATGAATAAACCGGGAGAAGAATATTGTATCTGTTGTCAGGAGAATAATTAAACCAATGGAGGTAATGGTTGGATATTACTGTATGGTATTATCCTGCTAGTGTTTCTCTATTAACATAAGGGTTCCCTTATCTTCAGTGGATACAAGGGAATAACATATTGTCCTTCTCCCCTTTACCAGGTTGTAGCTTCCGTTTGAAAATTCGGCTACATGCGGCGTGCTGATATCCATAATCTTGCCCTTGTGGGACAACTTGGCGATGATACTGCCGCAGACGATATTGCAGAACTCCCTTATCCCATCAACAACAAGCTCCGATGCATTGTCCATGACGGTTTCGCCTGTAATTTCTGAAGTGACAAGCTTTGACAAATTTTCCGGAAGGGAAAGACAGTATTCATATTGGTGGATTCCTGTAAGAGATATAGATACAAGCAGGAAGTTTCTCTCAGGCTCTTCATTTGTTACGTACCCGTTATCGATCTTGACCGTTAAACGGGCCACACGGTTAAATAATTTCTGGGTTAGACTGACAATCTCCCTCACGATCTCAGGATTAACGACGTTTTCCGGAACCGATAACTCATTTGTGGAATACTCGCTCTGGTCTTCTCTGAATAAGGCC
>CAXMSH010000037.1:0-8512 GCA_964195875.1 Thermodesulfovibrionia bacterium | reverse complement strand
GTCCACATTCCCATCTGAGGTTAGAACACAAGTATGAGACTCTCCAGCAGACACGCCAACGGCATCACCCTTGGTGTAATCTTCAGCCCGTCCTGCAAAGTTATCTCCATAACAGTCCACGTTACCGCCTGCATTAAGAACACAAGTGTGAAACCCTCCGGCAGACACCCCTTTGCAGGCTTGTCTGTATCCATATGATGTTGAAAATGCACTTACCCCTATAATTAATCCAAGAATAAATATTATTTTTCTCATATAGAAGACCTCCAATATTAAATTGATTATTATATGAAACCTTCAGTTTTTTCAGTATATCACAGTTGAGGATTTCAGGAAGAAGTCTTGTTTGCATACTATAGGTGTAATTCATATTTGTGGGTGTCCGACATACTCCTGAATATGCACTTTGAGAGCGTCTGTGTGAGATAAGCTGTCCGCATTTTTTAAACAGGAACAAACCCCTGTTCTTCTGTCAGTTGAATTTGTGTTCTTATTATGTATCACCTCATGATTACAGATAAAGTATTATGATAGAGCATAATAGCAATACAGCAATAGGAGTTTTTTATCTAGACGACCTCCCTTACTTCGCCTGAATGAGTAAAGAGAATAAAGGATTTCACCTTTTGAGTATTAAATATCCCCTGCACAGCTTTCTTATATATGCTGAGCTGAAAATAGTACTCCTTCATCAGAAGTTCCATCTCATCTTCATTTACGGGGAATGTCTTGTAATCATAAACATGAAAGGTATTATTTTTCTTTATGACCCGGTCAATCCTCCCGGAGTAGACGGCTTCTTCTGTCTCAAGATTAAAAGGGAGTTCGGAGAATGAGTTCTCTCCCGGCAGGACAACCTCCTGCCATATCCCTTTTTTCTTAAGAACCGCTATGGTCTTTTCGATGAGCGCCATAACCTCTACCTGTTTAACGCCTTTTATCCCTCCGGCTTCAAAAAGCTTATCAGCCTTGGTTCCAATATCTTCTTCCTTTAACGTCTCTTTTGATATCCCCTCAAAGATCTTATGTAAGACTTCACCGGGAAGAGTCCAATCCATGCCGTGCCTGGCCTTAACGTCCATTCCACCTGTAACAGACTTCCACTCCTTGACTGTGCTCGGCGGGAGCTTGATGAAGTCTGCGGGAGGGAGGGACTTGCGCTCCCTGTGAGGTGCACTGACGGATTTATGTGATCTTACAACATCTTCCCCATTAGTCAGGGAGAGTCCTTTAACAGGAGTATCGGTTATGAAGCCTTCAGCTGTCTTATCTAGGCCTATTCCGTCTTTAAGGTAACGGAGAAAGCCTGTACCTTTCTCTCTCCATCGGGTTACCAGAAAAAGCGCCTCTTCAGCCCTCGTAACAGCCACATAGAAGAGCCTCTTCTGTTCTTCTTCTTCCTTCATGAGATGAAGACGAAAGTCTTCATCTCCCCTGCGTATAGAGGGCTCGGCGATAGACTTCAAAAAGTACCTGCCGTTATCTTCATAGATCAGGCTCTCCTTTGTCTTCAGGTTGTAAGACTCTTCAATCCCCGGGATGAATACAACAGGAAATTCAAGTCCCTTTGCGGCGTGGATCGTCATGATCTTAACAGCGTCCATGCCTTCGGTATTAACATTTGCCTTTGGCTCCCTGCCTTCACCAATGGTGCTTTCGAGAAATGCCCTGATCCTCAGAATTGACCTCCCTTCTGACTCAAGGCTCTCTATCAGTCTTATGAACTTTTTTATATTTTCATGCTTCTGTGCTTCGTGGAAATACCCCCATGCTCCTGTCTGGACAAGCGCCCTCTCTATCAGTTCGGCAAGCGGCATATCCGTAAGAAGGGCAAGCCACTTATTTAGAATTCCCAGCGTGCTGATAAGACCGTTTGATTCTGGTAAACTTCCTTCCCTTCCGGCAATGTGAGAAAGTCTTGAAAGAAGGCAGTCGGGCTCCTCATTTACTGCTTTTATGATTATGCCTTCATCAAGCATGAAGAACGGGCTTTTCAGGAGCACATAAAGACTGTAGTCATCCTTTGGGTTTGTGAGGAAATAGACAAAGGCCCTGAGCATTGCAACTTCGGGCTCCTGGTAAAACCCGATACCCTTTACGACTATGAAAGGTATGCCGTGTACTCTTAAAGCCTCTTCGTATATCTTCAGGTGTGTCCTTTTTCTGAGAAGGATCGCCGCGTCCATATACCTGAAGCCCCTCTGCTCTCCTGTCTTTCTGTCGGAAACCCGGTATTCAAGCGTAAGGTTTTTTATCCTCCTTGCGATAATATCAGCTTCCTTCTCTCTCTCCGCTTTTACCCCCTCTTCCTCTCCGTCGAGTATAATGATTTCTACTTTCCCTGTCCCCTTGAAATTCTTTCTGCACGCGTCGAACATGCCATAACCTGTTATCCATGCCGGGGTATCTTCCCCCGCGGCCATGATATTCGAAAAAAGACTGTTTGTGAAATCTATAATCGCGGGGGCGCTGCGGTAGTTCTCCCTCATCTCTTCATAATAGAATTCATCTCCGAGCCAATCCTGCAGTTTCTCCCTTGCTTTGCGGAAAATCTCCACATTGGCACCCCTGAAGAAGTAGATGGACTGCTTCTCGTCACCTACGAGAAATATTGTCGGCTTTATCCCTTCATCTCTTTTTGCTCCAAGCCCTGAACGCCATTCTTCCGTCAGTTTATCTATAATTGCCCACTGGAAATTATTTGTATCCTGAAACTCATCCACGAGTATATGGTCAGTCTTCTCGTCGAATGCGTAGAGTATATTTGCCCACTCGGGTTCTCCGGTGAGCATCCTGAACGCGATATATTCAAGGTCGCTGAAATCAAGGACCGCCTTTGAGGTTTTAATAAGTGAGTACCTCTTTAGGCATTTTCTGAATATATCCCTGATACTCCGCGCCCTTCTGTCGTATTCCTTATACTTTCTGATTCTCCACAGGGCATATATCTTCTCAGCCCAATCCCTGTAATCAGCTATCCCCTTGAGATTCCCCGGAGTTCTCTTGCGAAGCTCTTGATTCTTAGTGAGAAAGTGATTCTCAAACTGTACAGTCTCTACAGTGTGTCTGTTATCAAGAAATTCTTCGTAGCCGTCAATAGTCTCTTTTGCCCCTTCCCACAGTCTGAGTTCTTCTATTAACCTTGATGGCTGGGATTCCTTAACAGGCGGGGCATCGGCATCAAGTGAAAAAGGTCTCTTTTCAAACAGGTAGTTGATAGTATCATTGAGTTTTGCAAGCCCCCTGAAACCCTTCTCCCCTATTGTCTGCATGAAGAGTTCATGCCCCCCGTCGCCTCTTCCCGTCTCCATGAGCAGTCCGTATATTATCTCTTCCCATGCGATCCGTGAGTCGATAGCATTCTCTATCCTGTAATTAGGATCTATTCCGGCCTCAAAAGAGAAGCGCCTTAGCAGTGTCGCGCAGAAGGAATGAATAGTTGTCACCCGCATGAGAGACATCTTTTCCAGAAGAGAGTTGAAGAGGTTTATATTCTCATTCTTAAGAATCCTCAATATACGCTGTTTCATCTCAGCGGCAGCCCTGTCAGTAAATGTTACGGCGAGTATCCTCTCTACTTCAACTCCGCTCTGGAGCAGTGATATGTATCTTCTTGCAAGCTTCTCTGTCTTTCCCGAGCCTGCGGGAGACGAGATGATTACGCTTCTGTTCGTGTCAAGATAATTCATAATGTATGTGTAATACCTCAGTTATGGGTCCGAAAATGTTGAGTTGTCATTCCCGCAAGTGAAGCGCGTCGGGAATCCTTCTTGCAAAACGATTCAGGACAAGCCGGAATGACAGATAGTCACCACCCATAACTGATGGATAACATGTATGTTACGGTCTTTTAACCTATTCCTTCCCTCCGCACAACGGGCGGTGGTAACAGTACCTGCACTCCTGTCTGTTATGCGGTTCCGGAGGGAATATGCCTTTTCTGATATTCCCGACTATCTCATCTGCTTTAATCAGTGATTTTTCGATATACTCATCCATACCGTCTCCTGGCGGATACCAGGTGACCCGGCCTTCTCTTAAAGAGTAAACGCCGACCCTCTCAACAATGTCAGTACTGTTTCTCTGCCACATGGCGGCATAAAGAGGGAGCTGCAGGCTATCCCTGTCAGGCGAGCCGGTCTTATAATCCAGTATGCGTACAGCCTGGTTCTTTTTTTCGTTACCCCTTGGACCCTTGGACCCTTGGACCCTTTGACCCTTGGACCCTTGGACCCTTGGACCCTCTATTTTCATATCTACCCTGTCCACCTTGCCTTTCAGTCTTAGCCCGTCCATATCAGCCGTCATCTTCTTTTCCACATGGTATGGGATAAATCCCTGCTTCCTTATCTCTTTCTCCTGATCTTTTATGGCGGGCAGCAGACTGCGAAAAATTTCTTCAGCCACCTTTGACCAGAATTCGCCCAGGGGGTATTTCTTAACAGCATGCCTGAGACCTTCAAAAAGCCGTTCATCTATCCCCTCAGCCTTAATATCGCCGTCCATGAAAAGGTGCTCCATCACCTTATGAGCGAGACTGCCCCACAGCCTCGCCTCAACTTCAAACCTTGGAGGTTCTTCGGGATTTATATCCAGAACCTTTTCTATGAAGAACCTGTGAGGACATTTCCTATATGAGTCTATACTTGTTACACTCGTATAGCCTTTTGTAATGGAAGCTGTTTTTTTATACAGTTCTCTCCATGTATCTCTGCCCCTGATCGCGTTACCATTCCAGAGCATCCCTGCCGCTGAATGGATGTTTCTGTATGAACCATTCATGATGAGAAGGTCCTCTTCTGTGAAGATATCCGGGGATGCGGAGGTCCTTGCAGAGTCCCACTCAAGAAAAGGAGAGGGCAAAAGGAGGTTGTCGCCCTCTGCGGAAGGACAGGAACAATAAGGTTCTCTTCTGGAAATATTCATAATCCTGATAAAATAACGCTTCTGCCTGCTGATGTAATATTCAAGGAAGGGGAGGCCGATGCTCTTTTTTACTTTCTCGGGCAGGACAGGGTCTATCATGGGTCTTGAGGGGAGGTCATCTTCTATAGCCCCTCCGAAAAATAGCGCTTCCGACTCAACCCCTGCCGCAAGCTCAAAAGGGATGGCCCTTACCCCGTTACCTCTTTTTGTAAACCCCTTAAGGTCATTCAGGAAATGTCTCAGATAGAATACCGTTTCTTCAACAACCCCCCCTCGGAACCTGTTAAATCCGACTTTATCAAATTTACCTGCCTCTGCAGCCCGCTTCGCCGAACCCGCTTCGCCGAATCGAGGCGAGTCGAGGCGAGCAGACAGGGGTAAGCTGGCATTGTACAGTTCATTGAAAATCCTTAGTTCAGAGAATTGTGCTTGGATAGTTTCAGTTATGCTGTTTCCATGACCGGTATCAGGGAGTTTCCTGAGTGAATCGAAATAACCTAATTTATTAAGGGCATCTTCGAGTGTGTCAAGGAATGAGTATATCGTCTTCTTTTTCTTCATCCCCTCAATAATTTCTACGACCTCATCTACTCCCTTCTGGAAGCTGTCTAACTTTAATTCGTCTTCTTTTTCTGAAGAGGAAAGAAGAGTCTTCTTTATTGACAGCCATGCACCTTTACCTTTAATAATGCCTGCCCTGTATGAGTAGGCAACCGCCCACTCTTTAACAATGGGGGGTATCCCCGGGAAGTAAGGAGACGTAAGTAAAGAGAGGAATTCATATGCCGGATAGTCCTCCTCCATGCATGTCAGGATACCTTCAAGCGCTATCAAAGGTCTTGAGGATGACAGATCATACTCTTCTATTCCTAATGGTATGCCGTGTTTGTTAAAGACCCTTTTAAGGATGGGGGAGTATTTCTTCAGGTTTGGAAAGGTAACAACGATCTCACGCGGGTCCGTCCCATCCAGTATCAGTCCCTTGGCAGTCTTTGCGATCGAATCGACCTCTTCCTCCATCGAGTTGTACGGGTAATAACCTGTGCTTTCCCTTCGTATTTTGGAATGGAGCTTTTTGATCGGGAACTCTTTTTTGACTGTCTTGAGGCATTTAAGTATCCCGCTCTCTTTCTCAACGAGCAATAGAACATTGCCTGCCTTTTCTATCAGACCCATTATCATCTCAAGCTCAAGTGGTGTGGGGTCAAAGAAGCCGTCTATCACAAGGGTTGAATAAGTCGGGGGTTCTCCGCCACGGCGGATTCGCTGGGGCGAAAAGGATTCGGTGTTCGAGGGAAGGTTCTCAGTATTAGCATTGTTCCTAATAAGAGAGATGCTTTGCTTTATCATCTCTTCAGGATCGACCAGCCCCCTCTCCTTAAGCTCATTCTCATACGAGATGAGGGTGTCAATTGCATCCGCGGCCCTTTTTGCGGCCTTATCCTCAAAGATCTGTGAGATGATCTTATCCTTGATCAGTGTCAGGTCTTCTCCCGGGATATAGTGCTTGAGTTTTTTAAAGAGGTCGGACAGAAGGCGTGTATGACCTGTATTTTTCTCTCCGAGGATATGAGAGAGGATCAGGGGCCTCATCTTTTCGGTTATAGGACGTTTATCCAGGTTCTCTGAGTAGATCTTCTCGCCAAGATGTCTCAGTGTCATTTTCTGGAAGGGTATATATGCCGGTTTTTTGAGGAAATTGTGAAAACCGGTTTCAACTTCTCTTATGACAAAACTATTGGGGCAGATGTACAGGATAGAGGAAAAATCATTTCTAGGACAGAGAGAAATGATCTCTTTAAAGATCAGTTCCTTCTTATTCCTCGCCCCGGGCGGCGCTACAAAGAGAATGGTTTTCTTCATGCGGATTATTATGTTTTTAATACCCCACATTTATTTCAATGGGTTATCTGAATTTGTAAAATTAAAGATGTGATAAAGGGTTGACTATCTCATTTCCTGCCGGAGAGAGGAGATCCCTAAAGCCCAAGCACATCTTTATGAGTTCCGACCATAGTGATAACAATATTATTGCCGTCTATAAAATAGGTAGCTCTGTAGTTCATTGTTATACTGAATGCACAATCTTCTTTTGTGCCTCGTAGTTTTTCATTTCTTAGGCCTGGGTGAGAAGGGTTCTTCAGAAGTATTTCAAGATTTTTCCAGAATTTAATCCGTATTTCTTTTGGAAGGGCGTTTATTTTCTTTAGAACTGTTTGAGGGATGACAATATTATTAGCCAACTGCTTTTTTTGCCTCTTTTACTGACTTGTAGGTTCGGGTCTTTCCTTCTCTGTATTCATCTTTTGATTTTCTAACACTTTCCTGCCACTCTTTTGTCCAGAACCATGCCTGATCTTTCGGGATCTCCATGAGCGGCCTGATTGTAATAAGTCCGTCTTTCACGTCAACTTCAACACGTTCACCTATATCAAGAGAAATCTTTTCTCTGACTTTTTCGGGGATTGTTATCTGGTACTTTTCTCTGACCTTCACTGTTATTCCCATTTTTAAACCTCCTACTGTAGTATAGTAGTATAGTAATACAGTAATACGAGATTGTCAAGAACCAAAACCTTCCAGCGGGCATCCCTCGCATCTTGGTTTTGGCCTGCAGAACTCCTTGCCCACCCTCACAAACAGGGCGTGAAACTCGTTATAGAACTGGACGTCTGCCGGGAAGGACGTGTGAAAAAGTTCCTGAAGTTCATGGTAGGTCATATCGTCTGACGCAAGTCCGTGTCTCCTGAGCACCCTTCCCGTGTACGCATCGATTACAAAGACCGGTTTATCCAGTGCATATAATAGGATGGAGTCTGCTGTTTCAGGTCCAATACCGTTAACCGTAAGAAGTTCATCCCTGAGCTCGCGGGGATCTCTTCTCTTCATCCTTGTCATACTCCCGCTGTGATGATTGGTTAGATAAGAGAGAAAAGCTTTCAGCCGTACTGCCTTTACGTTGAAATAGCCTGAGGGACTTATCAGTGAGGCGAGTTTTTTTGTCCCTAACTTATGGAGTTTCCCGGCATTTAACACGTTGTTTTCTTTAAGGTTTTTTATCGCCTTCTCGACATTTGTCCAGTTTGTGTTCTGTGTCAGTATGGCCCCTACCGATACCTCAAATGGAGTCTCCCCGGGCCACCAGTGCTGGGGGCCGAAAGTATTATATATAGTTTCGTATATATCTAACAGTTCGGTTCTGTGGGTTTTTTTATGTTTTTTTGTCATTTAATGGAAGGATTCAAGGGGTCTAGGGGCCGAGGGGTCAAGTGAAAGGATTTTTTAGAAGTCTACACTAGAACCCTTGAACCCTGTTCGCCTCAGCGAATCCCGATTTGTCGGGAGAATCCTTGAACCCTATGAGTTATTATCCCGGCGGCCAGCGCATTATCCGTCCGGCAAGAAGGTGTAGGTGTATGTGAAAGACCGTCTGTCCGGCTTCGCGGTTGCAGTTCATTACAAGCCTGAAACCGTCTTTAGCAAAACCCCTCTCTCTTGCTAATGAGTTGGCGGTCTGAAACATATGTCCCAGAAGCTCGTTATCGCCGGGGGCGGCCTCAAGCACGGTTGATATATGTTTTCTGGG